>CAJYIL010000660.1 GCA_913774795.1 Pseudobdellovibrionaceae bacterium | reverse complement strand
CCATTCATGATCCGCAGGTTTATCCAGCCGTGAGAGAGGCTTGGGCGGGCGACAAAGACAGCGTGAACCGTCAGTTTCTTCCTCCGGCGATCGAAGCGAACTTATGCGAACCGTCGCTTAAAATCCGTAAGCCGCCGACAGAGTCAAAAGCGCGGTAAACTTGTTGTACGTGTTTGCGTCTTCGTTTGATGCGTTGATGTTGTAAGAGCCCAAGAAACCTGCGTTCCAGATGTCTGAGAGACGCTTTGAGAAGCCGACCGATGCTGTGAACGAGTTGTCGGTACGGATGGCCGGAACTTTTTGAGGGAACTGCAGAAAGTAATACCCGAGCTTAAAATTCGCCGTCGTCTCGCGGAGCACCGGCATCAA
This sequence comes from Pseudobdellovibrionaceae bacterium, assembly GCA_913774795.1. Lineage (GTDB taxonomy): Bacteria > Bdellovibrionota > Bdellovibrionia > Bdellovibrionales > JAMPXM01 > CAJYOV01. The sequence goes on along the minus strand of CAJYIL010000660.1, from coordinate 3,627 downwards.
ATACCCGACGCCGAGGTCGATGCGCTCATACGAAGCGTTTCGTCCCTCAGCTTGGTTCATCGAGATCGCGCCTTCCGGAATCAAGATGCGGTCTTTCTTGTCGTTCATGAAAACTAAATTCGATGTTCCGAGCTTGAAGCGAATGGCTGTGATGTCATCATCGCCGACCGATGAATTCAGCTTCGATTGATCGTTTCGCATTTCGAAGGTCACGTTGTTGAACCAGCCTTCGTTCATGATCAAAAGATTCGAAAGAGTCAGCATCGGTGAACTCAAGATCACCTTTGACTCGTCATTCTCAATACTCATGATCGTCGTCTCGTAACCCGGGATAATGTCGAGCTTATGACCGCGCTCAAACAAAATACCCTTCAGCGTGTAAGGGAGCGTGACCGTCAAAACCGTTGGGTCGGCGTTACGCAGGCTTTGGTTCAGCTTGAAAGACTGGTCGAGCGAGTAGAGCGTGATGGCATCAAGCTGGGCGGCGAATTCGTTGGCGTCGTCGTAAATCGGGCGAAATCTGAGCGAACCGCTCACCAGAGTTCTCCAGCCCGCCGTATCGGTCGCCGTTCCCGCGTCACGTTGCGAGTTGCTGGAAAGCAAAACGTTGGAATCGTACATTTCTCCGACCGAGGCCGACACCGACCACTTGTGCTCGCGCTCGGATGCCGTTTGCCGCGCGCGAAGAATTTGTTCAATGTACGATTCGGCGCGCTCATCGAGTTTCGAATCGTTCGAAGAATCAAGAACGGCCTGGAACGCCGCTTGCGCCTCGTCGAATTTCGCTTGATCGAAATAGATGATGCCCTTGTAGAACATCGCTGACGGACCCATGACCGGATCTTTCGACGCAATCACCTCGTCGAAGACTCGCAGGGCCGAGTCGGTCTCTTTCAGTTTCAAATGAGTGAGTGCGATGAAGTAGTTCTTCTCGACCACGTTCACGCTTTTATCAGTCGCCATGTTCAAGAAGACGAGTGCGCGGTTGTAGTCTCCGGTTTTGTAAAGTGTCACGCCGAATTGGTAGTAGAAATAGCGGTTGTCGGGATCGAGCGCGACAGCGTCTTCGAACTTGCTCCGTGCCGTCGGGAAGTCCTCGGATTTGTAAAACGACAGTCCTTCGGCCGCCAGAACGGCTGCTTTTTCGAGACGCTGTTTTCTCGCCGTCGCATCGAGTGCTTTTTGTTTCGCGATCAAATCCGCTAATCGCGCCGCTTCGACTTGCTCGAGACGCGCACGTTCCGAGGCTGCTCGAGCCGCTTCTTCTCGCTCGCGCTTGGACTTGGCTTCGCGTTCGGCGTCGAGTGCCTGATCAGAAGGAAATTTGAGCGGCTTCTGATTCTCAAGCATCACGAGCTGTTCGGCGCGGTAGGCCTTCATCGCCGCACGCGCCTGATCTTTGGTATCAAAGATCTCAACGGATTGTTCGCCATTCGGGAGCCGGCGCAAGATGAACGGGTTTCGCTGAAGCTCTTTGGCCTGAATCTTCTGCGTCACTTTCAAGATGCCGTCTTTCGCTGCAAGCATCTCCTGTGATGGCACGTAGAACTCGGTCTCGAGTTGATCCATGTTCTGCCAGTTGATCGAGTAGAGACCGGAGAAAACCGAAGAGTCCGGTGCCGTCTCGCTCAAATTGATCTGGACGACGCGGCCGCTTGAGGCTTCACGCATGATGACCGTCGCGGTGTCGATCTCTTGCGGCGACTTATTCCAGCGAGGTTGGCCGTAGTTAATGCGAATCGCGCCTGCGGCATTCACGTTCACACGTTTGCGAGACGGAGATTCGGTGGGAGCGACGGCCGACGGCGAGTTCGGAATTTGTGCAGTGGCGATCGAGCACGAAAGCAAAACAAAAACCAAAGCGGCGGCACGCATGAAGTTAAACTCCCCCCGGTATGAACGAGAAAAGTTTAGCTTAAAAACGCAGTCGTCGACACGAGTTAAGAGAGGTCTGGCGACCTGAGGCCAGGTCGCGAAAACCGAGCCCTAGTTTTTGATGCGGAGGTTCAGATTCACCGTCGCTTTGCGGTTTTGAATCGTGTTGTTGATGATGATGTTGTTATTGAGGACCGCAGTCGGAAGTTGCGGCGCTGCGGGCGCCGTCGGCAACTTCGGAAGAACTGTCGAGCCCGTTGAAGGTAAATCACCAGCGGTGATCAGTGACCCACCAATCGCCGCGGCGGGCGCACGAGTTTCAGCCGGAGACGGCGTCAAAGGGGATGTTGGCGAAGCCGCTTGGTCCTGCTTGCCTTGCGCTGGAGCGACGGTCGGCGGCGCAGTCGAAGCTCCCGAAGCCGGGGCCTCGTTCCGCGTCTCGGTGTTTTGTTTCATCAACTCGTTTGAGGGAAGAGCTTTTGGAATCTCAGGCGTTTTACCGCTGACGACGACTGTCTTCTGACCGACAGCTACGAACACGGAATTGGCAATCGACCCATTCGCCGAAAGCTGACCGACTTCGACTTTCCCTCTAAACGTGACGACTTCCATTTTGCCCTTCGATGGATCGAATGATGTCAAGAAGTCTGTCCCGCGAACACCAGCGACGGCCGACTTTGTGCGGATTTGAAAAGTGTTAGCTTGTCCGTCCTTCGCTTTATCGTTGTACATGTTCTCTTCGCGCGTCGTCGCGCGCACTTTTCCTTTGAGGACGTTCAACATGACTTTCTTTTTGTTCGCGCCCGGATCGTATTGGTAGGTCTCGATCACGATTTTCGAGTTCGGAGAAACGTTGAGTTCGTTACCGTCTTCCATCTTGATTTTCGCTCGTGCGCTCTCGCCGGCCATCACGGTTTCGCCTGCGCAAATTTTTGCACCGACCGAAGCCGCCGAAGAAGCTCCGCCTGCCTTCTGAATTTTCACATCACCTTTGGAGACTTCGAATGTTCCGCAAGACGCATGAGCAGCTTGTGCGAACAAAAGAAAAGCAGAGCCCAATAAGACCGTTTTCATTCAGGTCCCCCCACAAAACTTTTCGGATTTACGGAGGCTTAACTGAAGATCTTCTCAGGCTGAGACGGTTTACCGAGAGCGGTCGATTTTGATCATCTCACGCGTCGCCGTCAGAAGGTCGGGGGCAAAAATCGTGGGTGCGGCGAAAGAGGAATCTGCAGGTGTCTCAACTCCAGCCAATAGCACTGTTCGGCAACCAGCGCGTCTCCCGGCTTCGACGTCGCTCATGCGGTCGCCGACCATCCAAGAGTTCGCAAAATCAACGCCGCCCAAATCTTGGTGTGCAGCCTCGAGCATCCCTGGATTCGGTTTTCTCCAGTGATGATTGCTTTCGACGGAGTAGGGCGCCGAGTAGAATTTCGCGAATTTAATTCCGTGCTCGGCGAAGGCGGCCGCGATGCGACGGTGAATCTCGTCGAGATTTTCAAGCGAGACGATCCCGCGCGCGACGCCGGATTGATTCGTGACGATCACGAACTGATAACCTTCGTTTTGCAACTCTCGCAGAGCTTCGAACACACCTGGCAGATACGTGATTTGATCGGGATCGTTCAGGTAAACTTTGTCGATGATGAGCGTGCCATCGCGGTCGAAGAAAATCGTTTTGCGCATAGGGAGACGAACCTAGCGTGCCCCGCGCTTTTTGCCAACGCCCGACGCACTTCCGTGCGGATGAAA
>CAJYIL010000659.1 GCA_913774795.1 Pseudobdellovibrionaceae bacterium | reverse complement strand
CCGACTTGAACTGGAGACGACTTCGCGGCGGTCGTTCCATCGCCGAGCTGACCGAGCGTGTTGGGCCCCCAAACCCACAGCGTGCCATCAGCCTTTATCGCCGCCGTGTGATTTTTCGCGGTGATTTGATTCCAGTTCGTCAGAGCTCCGACCTGCACCGGTGAGAGGCGCCCAGAGATGTCGCCGACCCCGAGAGCACTGGTCGCGGCGCCCCACGCCCAGAGTGACGAGTCAGTCTTGATCGCCAGACTATAGCCGTTGCCCGCGGCCAGCTTCGACCAATTTGTCGAAGCACCTACCTGAACGGGCGAGAGGTATGCCGCACTTCCGGGTAAACCAACTTGATTGGTGGAGTTATCACCCCAGCCCCAGAGTGTGCCGTCTTGTCTGATGGCCAGAGAGTGTGTGAAGCCGACGGCGGCCGCCGAGTACTTCGTGAGCGCCCCGATGTGAACCGGCGATGAGAACGACGCGGTCGAACTTCCGTCACCAATGGCGCCTTGAGTGTTAAGTCCCATCGCCCAAAGCGTTGATACTTGCGAGCGACTTCGCCAAGTCGCATTCGGAAGAACTTGCGCAAGCGCTTTTTCCGCCATCGCGACAACAGCGGTGCCCGCACCGATTCGGCTCATGATGGAAGACGCCGGAATACCAATCGAAGATTGGATCAAGAAACGCCGGCGACCGAGATTTTTTGGACTCACATCATCCATGTTTACTCATTAAATCGAGCGGCGGGCTCGTTTGTAAAGCACTCGTTAGAGTCCAGGTGCCCACGTGAGGTAAGCGTGAGTTCCGACCACCAGGATCGTGTACATCGTGTGCTTGCCCGCGACCGTCGCCGCGTGGTCGCTTGGCATATGGACAGTCAGAGGCACCGACGTGTCGGCGCTTGAGTAAGCGTTGAACGAACAAGTCGCCGAGTTTGTTCCTTGAACGACAAACGAGTAACTGCCGCCCGATTTCATCGAGAACATGTTGAAAGCGCCGCAATCGTTCGCGGTGTAGCGGATGTTACCGGTCGAGAAGTCAACGGATGACGTCGATGTGAGCGCCGGGTCGGCCATGAGGAGGACGCCGTTGACGTCGAGGGCGGCGCGAGGGGCAGTCGTGTTGATGCCGACGCCGCCGGCAGATTTTACCGTCAAACGCGGCGTCGCGTTGCCCGGCCCTGCGTATGCGGAAAACTGCGCGATGACCGAGTTTCCGGCCATTCCGGCTTTCACGTACAAACCGTTCATCTCAGTACTGCCTGAATAATTCGAGATCACAGATGCGTAATTGGTCGGCGACGACTCAAGCGCGTATCCATTTCCGAGAACTTGCAACGCCGCGATCGGAGACGTCGTGCCGATACCGACATTGCCGTTCGTGGAGACGCGCATTTTTTCGGTATCGGCACCGCCAGTCGCGAACAGGATATTACCGCCATTGTTTCTTGCGGTCAGGATGAGATTGTTATTGGGAGCTCGAAGAATCGCGTCTCCAGCAGCGGATAAATCTGAATAGGCGGCTGGCGCCGTCGCGACGCCAAAAGTACCGCTGTAACTTCCTCCATATACTGCAAATGACGGGCTTACGGAGCCCGCCACCGAAACTTGTCCAACGAAAGCACCAGAACCAACAACATCAAGTTTCGCGGCCGGAGACGTCGTGCCGATGCCGACGTTGCCGCTGACGATCATGCCGCCTGAAGGTGCCAAGTTATTTCCCGAAGCGTAGGACCCGATCGATATGCCGCCACCCTCGGTGCCGCTGCCGATCCGAATGCGGCTCGTGTTCTGCGTTTGGAGCATCATCGGAGTATCTTGATAGTTCAGAAGGAACGAGTAACGAGTCGGCGTCGACGTCGCCCCGATTGCGATGTTTGAAGAGTTCGCGCCCGCTGATTCGTTCGAAATCAGCGTGAGACGAGCCTCGTTGTTGGTAGCTGTACTTGCGAACTTAACTTGCGTTGAA
>CAJYIL010000658.1 GCA_913774795.1 Pseudobdellovibrionaceae bacterium | reverse complement strand
AGATTATCGATGTCTTTCACTTTCGAGACGTCGGTTTGGATGACGTCGAAGGCATCGCCGTATTCTTTGTGCGCGAGATCAAAGGTTTCGTTTGAGCGCGCGGTGATGATGACCTTCGCGCCTTCCTCTTTGAAGAGTTTTGCGGTCGCAAGTCCGATGCCTGAGTTTCCTCCGGTCACGAGGGCGATTTTATTTTCGAGCTGTTTCATAGTTTATCTTTCGGTTAGAGAGTTGAAGCTCCAACTTATCAGCTCGTGGGCGCAAAGGTTCATACTCACTAATTAATGAGCTTAAACTCATTAATTAGTGAGTGGGTCTGAACCGTGATAGTCTCGATCGTATGAGTTACTTAGCCAAAACGACGTCGTCTAATTTCATGAACCGCCGCTTTCTCGCAGAAGACTGCGCCGTGAGCGGCGCCTTTGAAATGTTCGCGGGCCGTTGGACGACCCAGGTTTTGTTTTGCGTTCACTTCGGGATCAACCGTTTTGGGTTGATCAAAAAACGGCTGCCGAGAATTTCGGATCAAATCCTCGGGTTGCGTCTGGCGCTGCTTCTAGAGAATCGTTTGATTTCTCGGAAGAAGATCGGTGAAGAGCAGGTGTACCTAGTCACCGCGCGAGGTGAGGCGTTATTGAAGATTCTCGATGATCTCGCGCAGTGGCATTCGCGGTAGTGGCTTTTTGGTTCTAGCGGCGCTTGAGCATGTCTTCGCTCAGATCCCAAAGTGTCTTCGCGGTCTCGTCATCGACGGCGTAGCGAAGAACGCCAGCTGGGTTTGCGGCAACATCATCCGTGAGCGGCGAAACCTCGCAGTCGGCCAAATAAACTCCGCCCATGTTGTTGAGTTGTGCGCTTGTCGCCGCCCAAACGGTGGTGGCGGCACCTTGAGGAATCGTCTTCATGCCGTTCGCCGACGCATTCATCATGCCTTTGAACTCTTCAGCATCGACGTGGCGCTTGAGATCTGTTTCGAGGATGCGGCCGGGGTGAACGGCGAATGACCGAACGCCTTGCTCTTTCAGTCTCCGGTCAAGTTCGACCGCGAAAAGGGAGTTCGCTGTCTTCGATTGGCCGTAGGCTTGCCATTTGTCATACGGTCTTTGCGTGTAGTTGATGTCTTCAAGGTGCACGGGGCTAAAGCGGTGACCGGCCGACGAAAGCGTAATCACGCGCGCTTGCTCGGCGGCTTTCAGCGCGTACGCGAATCGGTTCGTGAGCTGAAAATGGCCGAGATGGTTCGTTGCAAATTGCATCTCGTATCCTCTCGAATCTCGCGTTTCAGGGAGAGCCATCACGCCCGCATTGTTGATGAGAATGTCGATCTTCTTGTGCTTGCTCAAAACTTGCTGCGCGAATTTATCGATCGAAGAAAAGAGCGAGAGATCGAGTGCGATCGTTTCGACGTTTTTTAGGTTCTTGAGATTGGCATGCGCCTTCTCGGTATCGCGCGCACCGACAACAAGGGTTGCGCCTTTGCTCACGAGAACTCGCGTTGTCTCAAGGCCGATGCCGGAGTGTCCGCCCGTGATGACGACGACTTTGCCTCTCAGGTCTTGGCCGGCGGCGATTTCTTCAGCGGTGGAATGAAACGAGAATCCGGAGTTGATCGGAGCTTGTGCGGTTTTCATAGGGCTACTCTGTCTCAGCGCCTGTTGCGTGATCAAACAGTTCTTGCTGCGTGTGCGCGGCTGTCCTACCTTTTTGGCTGGTAGTTTTTCTCTCTGGAGATCTTGATGGCTTCATCGCTCTTTTTGTTGCTCGACGACCTCGCTTCTATGCTCGATGACGTCGCGGCCATGACGAAAGTCGCCGCCAGCAAAACGGCTGGCGTTTTGGGCGATGACCTTGCTTTAAACGCGGAGCAAGTGGCGGGCGTCGTTGCCGAGCGCGAGATTCCGGTCGTGTGGGCGGTGGCCAAGGGTTCGTTGGTGAACAAGGCGATTTTGGTTCCGGCTGCTTTGGCGATTAGCGCTTTCGTGCCGTGGGCGATCACGCCGCTGCTGATGGTGGGTGGGGCGTTTCTTTGTTACGAAGGCGTCGAGAAGCTGGCGCATAAGTTTTTGCATCGCGGGCACGAAGCGG
>CAJYIL010000657.1 GCA_913774795.1 Pseudobdellovibrionaceae bacterium | reverse complement strand
ATCGTCGGTCATGGCGAGGCGCTCGTTCGCAAGGTCGTCGAACCGATGAACGTCACATGTCACACACAGACGAATCAGTGGGGAACGGCCGACGCCGTCAAAGCGGCTGACATCGCGTCTCTTAAAGGCGATGTGATTATCGCGAATGGCGATCACCCGTTGATCGAAGCTTCGGATTTTACCGCGATCTTGCGCGAGTTCCGTGAGTCGCGTTCAGATCTCGCAGTTGTCTCGACGGTCATGAAAAATCCGGGCGCCTTTGGCCGCATCGTTCGTCACCGTGGTGATTTAAAAGCCATCGTTGAAGCGGCTGACGCATCGGCTGACACACTCAAGATCAAGGAAGTGAACACCGGCATCTACGTCGTACGCGCGGAGATCCTTCAGCGCTATTTGCCGCTGATCAAAAACCATAATTCGAAACAAGAGTATTATCTTACTGACATCATCTCGCTCTGCCTCGAAGCAGGCGAAAAAGTAAGTGCGATTCAAGCGCGCTCGTCAGTCGGCTTCGGTGTCAACACTCAAGAAGAGCTTGCGAAAGCGACGAAGCTTTTGTTCAAGCGCAAGCGCAAGGCGTTGCTTGAGGCCGGCGTCATGATGATCGATCCCGATACGGTGTACGTCGAAGACGACGTGCATGTGGGAATGGGTAGCGTCCTTTATCCGGGTGTTTACTTGCGCGGCCGTACGGCAATCGGTGCGGTTTGCATGATCGAGCCGGGCTGCTATCTAGCGCACACGCTTGTCGAAGACGGCGTTCACGTAAAAGCGTACTCGTATCTCGAAAACACGGTTGTTCGTTCAAAGGCGACGGTTGGTCCGTTCTCGCGCTTGCGCCCAGAGACCGAGATCGGTCCTGAAGCCCATGTAGGCAACTTTGTTGAAATGAAGAAAACGAAATTCGGTGCTCGCTCGAAAGCGGGTCATCTCACGTATCTCGGCGATGCGACCATTGGCGAAGACGTGAACATCGGTTGCGGTACGATCACCGTGAATTACGCCGTTGATAAGAAGAAATATCGCACGACGGTCGGAGACCGCGTGTTCGTCGGCTCAGACGTCTCGATGGTCGCGCCGATTGAGATCGGTGCTGACGCAGTTCTCGCGGCTGGTTCGACGATCACGAAAGATGTGCCTGCCGGGTCGCTCGCGATCGCGCGCGGCCAGCAAGTCGTGAAAGAAAACTGGAAGCCTAAAAAGAAAGATTAAGTCTCATGTGCGGAATCGTTGGCTACTACGGACCTAAAGAACCAAAAGACGTGATCGTTTCGGGCCTCAAAAAACTCGAATACCGCGGTTACGATAGCGCGGGTGTCGCGATCTTAGATAAAGGCTGCTTCAAGATCGTTCGTGCTCCGGGAAAATTGAATGCTTTGAGCGCAAAGCTCGAAGCAGAACCTTTCGACGGCAACATCGGGATCGGTCACACACGTTGGGCGACTCACGGCGTGCCTTCCGAGCGTAACGCTCACCCGCACAAGGTTGATGGCATTTCGCTCGTTCACAACGGGATCATCGAAAATTATCAGCAAATCCGTCACGAACTTGCGGCTAAGGGGAAGACTTTTAAGTCTGATACCGACTCCGAACTCGTCGCGCATTTAATCGCTCTCGAAGTGGAACAAACGAAAGACCTCTTCGAAGCGGTCAAACGTGTTCTCCCAAAATTGACGGGCGCT
>CAJYIL010000656.1 GCA_913774795.1 Pseudobdellovibrionaceae bacterium | reverse complement strand
TCGACTTTGCCGCCCGGAACGTTTTTGCCCGCACCTTTGAGGGCCGTCGTGACCGCTGAAGCCGGCAGTTGATAGAAGCGAGCTTTGTCGAGATCGACGACCACGTGCACTTCACGTTTTCTTCCGCCCAAAATATCCACGCGCCCGACTTGGTTCACTTGCTCGAGAAGCGGACGAACTTTGTCATCGGCCAAGTCGAAGAGTTCAGCATCGTCGAGATCGGCGATGAACGCGAGATCCATGATCGGTTGGTCGGATGGCGAGATCGAGCGAATCACCGGAGAATCGATGTCATCAGGAAGCTCGCGGCGCACGTTATCGACTTTCGCGCGAACTTGTTGTTCGGCGTATTTGATGTCCATCTTCAAGTCGAACTCGGCCGCAACGACCGAGAAACCTTCGCGGTTGGTCGAAGAGATTTTGTGAATACCTGAGATCGACGTGAGTTCGTCTTCGATGACTTTCGAAACTTCGGTTTCGACTTCAGACGGACCGGCGCCTGGGTAAGCGGTTTCGATCATGACGGTCGGAAACGAAACGTCCGGGAACAAGTCGACCGGAAGACTCTTTAAGCTCATCAGACCGAGAACGATCATGAGGATGACAAGGCACGAGATAAAGAACGGGCGTTTAATCGAAAGAGCGGCGAATGACATAGGCCCGGAAAACTGCGACCGGCCTCGGTTTTTGTCAACGATCGAGGGCGTTTTACCTAGGGAAGCGGCGTTGGTAACTGACTGTCACGCCCCGTGCGAGAGGGGTATTCGTCGGAGCACCGAAGAGCAATTGATCTGTGTACGCGAGCGACGCGCTCCAATCGCGCGACGGCGAGTAAATGAGCGACAAACCAGCCGACGCATATCTTGATAGCGCCCCATCCGGGAGGCTGCCGCCAGACACTTTCGTCGCGTCTTCGTAGATCCAGGCGATCGAAGCACCGGCGCGAACGTCTTTGAAAGATCGACCTGCTCCGAGCGTGAGTGAACCGCCCCAACCTGGAGATAATTGCAAATCGCCCACGGGTGTTCCGCGCACCTCTCGCCCAAAGGAGCGATGCAAGTCGAAGAGCATAACTCCGTCGTAAGGCCCTCTCACTTTCGTGAGTGCCACACCTGTTCCGAGAGCCCAAAAGCCGCGGCCCGTGTTGTCGAGTTGATTCACGTCGGTCGATTCATAAATCGAGCGACCCGTTGGGAGCGTGAGTTGAA
>CAJYIL010000655.1 GCA_913774795.1 Pseudobdellovibrionaceae bacterium | reverse complement strand
CGAGTCGGGCGAGTTAACCCCGCCGACCGGGTGAGTGTCGATCCGATAGTTCATGGCTTGCGCGAGCATCAGGGCTTCGACGTCAAAGGCAAAGCCGTCGATCGTTGCGCGCGAGAAGACGTCGTGAGATGCGGGCGCGCGAAACGCTTTGAAACCGCACTGAGTGTCTTTGATGCCGCGCACGCCGAAAATTTTGACGAAATGATTGAAGCTGCGACCGAGCGACTGGCGAAACCAATTCTGACGTTTCAAGATGGCGCTGTTTGGATCGCGACGTGAGCCGATCAAGACGTCGCAGGCCGGGTTCTCGCCGAAGTATGCGAGAAATTTGAGGACTTCGCTTAAGGGTGTTGAGAGATCGGCGTCCATGAAAAACACGATCTCGCCCCGAGCGCGAAGCATGCCGCTTCTGACGGCGTATCCTTTACCACGATGGACCTGGTTATCGATAATCTGGAATCGAGGATCGCGGCCGACGGCCGCGCGCGAGAGTTCGATCGTTCGATCAGTCGACTTTTCGATCACCGCGAGAATCTCGATTGAGCCTTCAGGGAATCGCCCGAAGAACGTCTGGATGTCGGTCAGGCTCCGGGGGAGCCGACGCTCTTCATTGTAGGCGGGAATCACTAGCGAAAGGGCCGGGCGCGACATGACATTGACGGTGCTTCAATCCTATCCTGTTGTCACGAAAAGATGGGCACGCAAACGAAGATCACTCGTCAGACTAAAAGTTTTTGGATGTTCTGGATCCTTCTCCTAGGGTTCATACTTCGTTCGATTTGGCTCGATCTGAAGCCCGTTCATTTCGATGAAGGGATCAACGGCCACTTCATCGGGCAGTTTTGGCGTGATGGCTTCTACCGTTATGATCCCTCGAACTTTCATGGCCCGCTTTATTTTTACATCCTTGCTCTCACGGAGCGCCTCGCAGGATGGGGAATCGCACCTCTTCGCTTCGTCACGGGGCTCATCAGTCTCGCCAGTGTCTATGTTGTGGGCCTTCATCGCCGATTCTTAGGCGCGACCGCGATCTTCGCCGCGCTCATCCTCGCGGTGAGTCCGGCCTTCGTCTTTTATTCTCGGTACGCGATTCACGAATCGCTCTTCATTTTCGGGCAAGTCGCCTTTTCGTACGGCTTTCTCCTCTACAGAAAAGAGAAATCTCTCGACTCGGTTTGGTGGATGGCGCTGGCGACCGTCGTGATGATCGCAACCAAAGAAACGTTCTTCGTTTTCTTGGGGACATGGGCGATTGCGGTCGCTTGCGTGGCGGTCACAGAAAATTACATCCAAAAAACCACGGAGCCCAAGTCGATTGAACCCCCGCCCGATGCACAACATTGGGTCGCGATCGTTCTTGTGGCGGGTGTGATCCTCATCGGACTTTTCACGGGCTTCTACATCTACATGCGTGGCGCCGTCGACATGCTGACGGGCTTACAAATCTGGACAAATACGGGCAGCGGCGCGAAGACCGGCCACGAAAAGCCGATGATGTATTGGGTGGAGCTCCTCACGCGCTACGAGTGGCCATGTCTCGTAGGCCTCGCAGCTTCGCCGTTCATTTACTTTTCGCGAAAAGCGAATCGCGCTTTAAAAACGCTCGTCATCGCGGGCTTCGGCTCATGGCTTGCCTACACGCTCATCCCGTATAAAACGCCCTGGCTCATCATGAACTTCGCGTGGCTTCTCGCCTTCTCTGCCGGCGCCGTGATCGCGCGCGTGATGCCTTCAATTAAAATTTGGCCAGGCCTCAGAACAGGCTTCGCGGTCGCGACTCTCGGGACCATCGTTTTCTCGTTTACGACAATGCTTCGTCTCAATTTTCGTGATTACACGAAAGTCGGCGAGCCTTACGTTTATGTTCAAAGCACGATCCAATTTAAAACTGTCACGGATGCGCTTTACGCTCATGCGAAGAAAGTTCCTCAAGATTTCAACATGCGCATCTACGTAATGAACCGCGATCCTTGGCCCATGCCCTACACATTGATTCGTTTCCCGAACGTCACATGGGGCCATGGAGCTGATACGCCTCTCGACGTGGCCGATGTTGTTCTCTCCGATGTCGAAGACATGGCCTCGGTCGAAAAACGTCTTAAAGGCTCTTACTACAAACTTCCGTTTCAAGTTCGCGATGCCTATCAAGACGGTTTTGCGTATCTTCGTCAAACGCAGTTCCAAGGCGAATTTCCTACGACGGCGGCGGTCATCACGGGAGGCACGCTGTGATCGCATTTTTGATTCACGCCTTTGTCGCGAGCGGTGTTGCTTTTCTTCTTAGCGCGCTTTACGGAGCGCTGACGCCGACGACCGCGGTGATTTCACTTTTGATTGGGCTTTGGGTCGGGCGGAGCCGCGCGAAACTAATTTCGCGCGCGTTTCCAGATTTGCGTTTCACGCACTTCGCAAAAGGCGAATCGGGCGCAATCGAAGTCATGCTCACGATCTTCGTTCTTTACGCGAGCATTCGGCATTTTCTTTGGCTCTTCTTCGAAATCGACGCCAAGCGGATGACGCTTCATGCTCATAACTACGGCGATCTACCTCTTCACATCAACTACATCCGCCAAATGGCGAATGGGCTCGCCTTTCCTCCGGTGAATCCAGAATTTTCATCAGAGCTTTTGAGATACCCCTTCGGCGCCGATCTCTACAACGCGCTCTGGGAAAGTGTTGGCGTTCCGATCTCGAGCCATCTCTTTTTAGCTGGTCTTCTTGCGACCGTTGCGGTCGTGACGGTGCTCCGCTGGTTCGGCGGATGGTGGGCGCTCGGCGCGTTCTTCCTCAGTGGCGGATTAGCGGGCTGGCAAATTTTGAGAGGCGAACCCATGCCTCCCGATCTTTTGCAGAACATCGACTGGAAGAATTTGTTTCTCGC
>CAJYIL010000654.1 GCA_913774795.1 Pseudobdellovibrionaceae bacterium | reverse complement strand
GGTGAGCCGATCTATGTTCTGACGGGCCGTTATGGTCCTTACGTTCAGCTCGGGGATGCCACCGATGAGGACGCAAAACCGAAACGGGTTTCGTTGCCAGCCGGTGTTCAGCCCGAGAACGTGACACTCGAAATGGCCATTCAACTTTGCGAATTGCCGAAAACGCTCGGTGAGCACTCGGGCACCGGCAAAGAAATTAAAGCGGGCCTCGGACGGTTTGGTCCTTACGTTGTTCATGACGGCGACTTCCGCTCGATTCCGAAACAACTGAATTTGTTTACGATCTCGTATGACGAAGCGATGGAGCTTTTGAACAAACCAAAAGCGGGACGCGGTCGTGCGGCTCCGATTAAAGAGATCGGGAAGATCGACGGCATCGACGAGCCGGTTTCGATTTACTCCGGCAAGTATGGGCCTTACATCAAGTGCGGGACGGTGAACGTCTCGTTGCCGGAAAACATGAAGCCTGAAGACGTGACGATGGAAATCGCGGTGAAGCTCGTGACCGAAAAAGCGGGTGAAGCACCGGGACCGTCGATGAACGGAAAGCCGAAGGCGGGCACTGCTGCGAAGAAGAAAGCGGCGACGAAGAAGGTCACCGCGAAGGCCCCGAAGAAAGAAAAGACTACCGAGTCGGCGGCGCCCGTGAAGACGGGAAAGATCGAAGGGCCGGTTAAGTCTTCGAAAGCTCAAGCGAAATCGGCCGCTGCGAAAGCGCCTCCCGTGGTCGTTCGCAAGGGTGCTGATAAGAAAGCCTCGAAACAGGCGTAAAAACCGACAGTTAGGTTGAAACGGCGGGCCGTAAAGGCCCGTCGGTGCATTGAAAACAAGCATGATTTCGAGTAAGGTCTCGGGTTCATGACACCGATTGTTCCTCCCGGAAAAGGCCAACTCGAACTGCCGATCGAACGTGAACTCACGGACGATCGCAACGCCGACAAGGGCGGTCGCAGTTTTTATTTCTTCGACTTCGACGACAACGTCGCTTTTCTGACGACTCCGACTTTCATTTTTCACAAAGACACCGGGCATGAGTTGAAGATCTCAAGCGGTGAGTTCGCTCAAGTGCACCGTCATGTCGGGAAGCATGGTCCATACGCCGATTACAAAATCGATTACTGCGATCGATCGGGAACGTTCAGGCATTTCAGAGACCAAGACATCACGGAAGTCGAAAAGCTCGCGGGCACGCGTCAGATGTTCGTAAACGATTTGGCAGCCGCGCTTGGTTTTCCGGATGTGCAGTGGAAGGGGCCTTCGTGGTCGTGCTTCTACCATGCGACTCTCAACCAAAGACCAGTCTCAGTGATCACGGCGCGCGGGCACGCGCCCGAGACGATTCGTGACGGCATCAAGCTTCTCGTCGACAAAAACTATCTTCCGTACGAGCCGAATTATCTGAGTCTGTATCCGGTCACGAATCTGAATGTGCGCAAAGAGCTGGGCGACGAAAAAGGTGAGCTCTCGGTAGCGGCGTTGAAGAAACTTGCGATTCGCGCCTCGGTCGATCGCGCCGTTCAGCTCTACGGAAACTCGCCGTATCACCGCTTCGGGATGTCGGATGATGATCCGCACAATATTGAACTGATCGTGGAATCGATGCGTGAGCTGAAGAACGTTTATCCCGAGATGTCGTTCTTCGTGATCGAGACGCAAGCGGGCCGCTTCGTGAAGTGGGAAGTGTACCCAGGCGGCGCGGAGGCGACTCTTTGCGCAACCGACCAAGACCTTCGTGTGTTTGAGCAGCTGGCGCTGCTGCCTCCTCCTTAATCGGGTCGCGGCCCGTCATGTGGCCAATAGGCCTAACGCGACCTAACTCAGAGACCTGATATTGCCGTTCGCCATGCATTTCGAGTTGCGTGTGTTAAGCTTTTTAACAGAGCTCACATCAGTTGGTTTTTTGCTCGAAAGGCGTTTCATGAAGATCCGTTCTTCTTTCTTGTTCGTATCTGCGCTCGTCGCCGTTTCAGCGACGTCAGGCGTTTCACAAGCGGCGACGTTGTCGTGCCCGAACCTCGATAAAATCGAAGAGGTTTTCTACCAGCAGCACGTGCTCTACCGCGAGCCGACTCCGCAGATCGAAGAGCGCACGATCGAGCAGTACATTAAGCGTCTCGACAGCGCGAAGATCTACTTGCTCCAATCGGATATCGATCAGATCAAAAAAGATTTGAAAGGTATTTTCACGGCGCTTCACAAAGGGGAGTGCGGTGGCCTCGAGAAAGTTCAAAAGCTTTTCGAGGCGCGCGTTCAAGATCGCGCGACATTCGCGAAGAAAACGCTGACTTCGAAGTCGTTCAAGTTCGATCCGAAAACCGAAGTCGTTCTTGATCCGGATTCGCGCAAATACGCGAAGAACAAAAAAGAAGCCGACGATTTCCAGTCGAAGTATCTCCAATTCCAAGTTTCGAATTACCTCGCAACCGACATGAAACAAGCGGATGCACAGGCGCAAGTCGTTCGTAACTATGAGCGCGTCGTGAAGCGCGTGAAAGACACGAAGGCTGAGGACATCTACTCGGGCTACCTCGATTCGTTTGCACGTGCGCTTGATCCTCACTCGTCGTACTTCTCGGCGGATTCGCTCGATGATTTCGAAATCTCAATGTCGCTTTCTCTGGAAGGCATCGGCGCGACACTCTCGTCGCAAGACGGTTTCACGGTCATTGAACAGTTGATCGATGGCGGTTCGGCGAAAGCGTCGGGCAAACTCCAGGCTCAAGACAAGATCGTCGCGGTCGGACAGTTGAAAGACACCGATAAGCCGGAAATGGACAACGTCGTCGAGATGGAGCTTCGCGATGTCGTCAAAAAGATCCGTGGCCCGAAAGGCACGAAAGTTCGCCTCGAGATCTTGCGCAAGCAAGACAAGGGCGGAACAGAACATTTGTTCGTCGATTTGACCCGCGACAAAATTAAGCTCGAAGAAGACGCGGCTGCTCTTTCGTTCATCGACAAAGACGTGAACGGCGAAAAGAAAAAAGTGGCGATCTTGAATCTCCCGTCGTTCTACGCAGACTCTCGTAAAGGCGGTCGTTCATCGGCTTCGGATATGAAGAAGCTCTTGAAAGAAGCGCGCGAAAAGGGCGCTGACGCCCTCGTTCTCGATCTCTCGCAAGATGGTGGTGGTTCGCTCGATGACGCCGTCAAGATCGCGGGCCTCTTCTTCAAGACGGGGAACGTCGTGAAGCAAGGCGGGCAGCTGAACGGACTTCTCGGCGGCATGACGGCGCAAGCCCTCGATGACCGTGATCCGGAAGTTGACTGGGCAGGGCCACTCATCGTTCTCACGTCGCGCATCTCGGCGTCGGCTTCGGAGATCGTGGCGGGAACTCTGAAAGACTACCAACGCGCCGTGATCGTCGGTGGCACATCGACGTTCGGAAAAGGCTCGGTTCAATCGGTTGTTCCGCTTCCTCCGAAACTCGGTGCCGTGAAAGTCACGGTTGGCATGTTCTACACGGCTGGCGGTTATTCGACTCAGCACCGTGGTGTGCCGGGCGACATCGTTCTTCCGTCGATCTACGCGACGGATGACATCGGTGAAGACAAACTCGATTACTCTTTGAAGCCTGACCACATCCCAGCATTCTTGTCGCCGGACGCTTACGTGACGTCAGGTCCGAATGCCTG
>CAJYIL010000653.1 GCA_913774795.1 Pseudobdellovibrionaceae bacterium | reverse complement strand
GTCGTGCGCGCTCGCAAACTTCGCGGCCGGAGTGGTCGTCGGCAAAGTCGGCTGCGTGCCTTGCTCGATTCCCGAGTTGGTTGAAGCCGTCAAAGACGCGATGGCGCACGCGAAGTGAAAAGTCTCTTCGTCGTTCTGACTGCAGTTTTTCTCGCCTCAGGCTGTGCCTCAACCACTTCAGTTTATGACCCCGAACTTGGCCGCGACACGATCCGCGCGGTCGTGCATTCGCATTTCAAGAAGGTCAGCCTTTGCTACGAAAGCGCGATCGACGCGCGCCCAGGTGCGATGGGCAAGGTCGTCGCGGAGTGGGACATCACGCCCGAAGGCCGCGTGCAAAACGTCGCTCTCACCGAAGTGGATCCTTCGCTCGAAGCCATCAAACCTTGTCTTGCGCAAGAGATCGCCTCCTGGACATTCCCGACGTCTACCGCCAAGGACGTCACGGCGGTGAAGTACCCCTTCTTTTTTGATGAACGAGTCCCGCTGAAATAAGCTGCCCCACATGTGACGCGGGCGTCACGAAAGGTGCAAAGCCTGCGAAGAAGTCGAGAAGACCCGTGGGCCTCGGCAGTGCGAAACTTTCCCTCAAGAAAAGGGGAGGTTTGCAATGGCAAGACTCAATTCTGATCAAACGCAAAAACCAAAAGTGCCGGGCGTGAATATCGCCGGCGATTACTCAGTCCGTGGAACCGAGATCGCGCCGGACGGTCTGACAGAAGCGGATTTCAACGGCGAAGCCGAAACGCTTGAAGCGATGGAAACGATCGCGCCAAGTGAGCAGGGCCATCTTTCGCCGGCCGATGCGGAGCACATGCGAGCACAACGTGAGAAAGTGAAGCGCGAAACTTTGAAGGCGTCTTCGCAAACGCAATCGACGCTGGGTGGAGCGGCGGGTGGTCTCGTCAATCCGTCGTCAGATCCGAACGCGAACACCGACGTCAAATGGCCGGTGGACGAATAATGCAAACTCAACCCGCGAACAACAAAGATCAAAAAGCGCCGGTCGTCGACGATACCGATGAGAAGCCGACCGAGCAAGATCCTGACAATCACAACCCGCCGATGGAAGCCCCGGGCGATGAAGATGGTCGCCGCGGTCGCGCCGATTTCCACGGCTCAGCGGTCAATCGCGAAGACGGTGCGGTCGTCGAAGCCGCCGAGGGCGAGATTCGCTCGACTCCACAAGGTCCGTGAAGTTTTCTTCGTCAGGTGACGCCTCTCGCTTGAGGTGTCACCTGATCCGCTCACGTCGTCGTTCGAAATGCGGCTAAGTTCACGCGCATGAAACCAAAAAAACTCAGCCTTCTCGGTCTCCTGGCCTCAGCCTCCTTCTTCGTTTATTTCGCACTTCTTTACTTCGGAGCGATTGCTGAACGAGGTGTCACCCTCATCGTCTTCGGTCCCGCAGGAATCTTCTATTTCCTGGTCATGGGCTATTCCGGCTGCGACATCAAAGGGGGGCTGAGCTCAACCTGTCAGTTCTGGAGTAGCCCAGTTCTCGGAATTGGGCTTCTCCTTCAAGCCATCTGCGTTTATTTCGTCTTCGCGCTTCTTGAGAGAGTCCTTCGAGGCCCTGGCGCGCGCCACTAAGCAAATCCGCCAAACCATCGGAAAATCGCGTGCGGCACGTTCGAAAAACATGCTACACCCTCCGAACGCTTTTCACATTTACCTAAGCCCTGGCGCTCGTTTAAGAGCAAAAGGCAGGAGACTCCATGTCCGTTCTCGACAACGACTTGGCCTCATCGGTTGATCCGACGACGGCTGAGCTCAATCAAAACCTCGCCAATCAAATCAGTGCCGTCGCGCTCGCGATGAATGACGATACTCAAGCGACTCCGCACGTCTCTGAGCTCACGCCTGAAGCGGCCGTCGCGCAGCCGACCAAAAACTTTTACGATTACACACTCACGGAGCTCGGCGAGATCTTGCAAAGCCAGGGTCAGCAAAAATTCCGCGCTCAACAAGTCTTCAAGTGGGTCTACGAAAAGCGCATCGAAAATTACGATGAGATGTCGAACGTCGCAAAGTCGTTCCGCGCGGAGCTGCCGGGCATCTTTCACTTCCAGCTTCCCAAAACCGTCGCGGAGTTGAAGTCGAAAGACGGAACACGCAAGTGGCTCTTCGACATCGGCGACGGCATGACGATCGAAACCGTTCTCATTCCGTCGAAAGACCGCCTGACTCTTTGCGTGTCGAGCGAAGTGGGTTGCAACATCGCTTGCCGTTTCTGTTTCACGGGTAAACAAAAGCTCAAACGTCGTTTGAGTGCCGGCCAAATCGTCGGTCAGTTCTTGCACGCGCAAGACTCGCTCGCAAAAGACGGTTTGCGTGTCACGAACATCGTCTTCATGGGTATGGGTGAACCGCTCGATAACGCCGATCAAGTGTTCAAGTCGATCGAGATTCTCCACGACCCGAACGGCATTAATCTCTCACGTCGCAAAATCACGGTGAGCACGAGCGGCCTTGTTCCGCAAATGCACCGGATCGCCGACGCGAAAGTTCGTCTAGCGGTGAGCTTGAATGCTCCGAACAATGAGATCCGCAGTTTCGTCATGCCGATCAACAAAAAGTATGACGTGTACCAACTCCTTGATGAGTGCCGTCGTTACTACGAGAAAACCGGTGATCGAATCACCTTCGAATACGTGCTTTTGAAAGGCGTCACCGATAAGATCGGGCAGGCCCGTGAGCTCTGGGATTTAGTCAAAGATATCCCGTGCAAGATCAATCTGATTCCGTTCAACGAGCACCCAGGCTCGGGCTTCGAACGACCTGACAAAGAGTCGATCATCGCCTTCCAGAACGAGCTCATGCATTTGGGCGCTCACGTGCTTTTGCGCAAGACGATGGGTCGCGACATTTTCGCGGCGTGCGGGCAACTGACCTCGAAGTACGAAGGTCGTCCCGATAAACTCGATGTCCCGATCGGCACGTTTTCTTAAGCCAAACCGATTTGAGACTGCGACGACTGACCGCCCTCGGCTCAACCGAACGCGTGACACGTCCTCTGTGACCGGCTACAAACGGGCCATCACAGAGGACTTTTTTATGTCGAATATTCTCGTTGTCGGTTCGCTCGCTTATGACACTCTCACCACTCCAAAGGGTCATGTCGACCGCGCCCTCGGTGGCAGCGCGAACTACTTTTCATTGGCGGCCAGCCTTTACTCGCACGTTCGCGTCGTCGGCGTTGTCGGCGAAGATTACCGCGAAGAAGACTTCGAAATGCTTCGCAAACGCAAAGTCGACTTGAAGGGCTTGCAGAAAAAAGCGGGCAAGACCTTCCACTGGACCGGTCAGTACAAAGACGACATGAGCGAAGCGATCACGCTGGCAACCGACCTCAACGTCTTTGCTGACTTCAACCCTGAACTCCCGGCCGAGTATAAAGACAGTGAATACGTTTTCCTCGCGAACATCGATCCGATTCTTCAGCTTCGCGTGCTTGAACAGATCAGCAAGCCCAAGTTGGTCGGCTCCGACACGATGAATTTCTGGATCAGCTCGAAGCTCCCAGAGCTCAAAAAAGTTCTCGCGAAAGTCGACGTCCTTCTCATCAACGAAGGCGAGGCCGACGGCATCACGAAGACAGGTAACGCAATCGCGGCAGCTAAGACGCTTGTAGAGATGGGTCCCAAGGCTGTCGTCATTAAACGGGGCGAGTACGGGTTCGTTCTCTACACGAAAGAAGGCTACTTCATCTTGCCGGCATTCCCGATCGACAACGTGGTTGATCCAACAGGTGCGGGCGACACGTTCGCTGGCGCGTTCTTCGGCTATCTCGCGAAGCGCGACAAGGGCTACGACTTGCACTCGCTCAAGCAGGCTTGTATTCAGGGTTGCTTGACGGCTTCGTTTACGGTCGAAGCTTTTGGCGTCGAGCGTCTTGCGACGCTGACTTGGCCCGAAGTCGAGCACCGCCAGGCCGAGTACCATAACGTCACGACTCTTTGATTCGTTTTGAATCGGAGCGGGCGGGCTCAAGGTCCTGAACGCACCCTCCTCCCTCCAGAGAACCACGGGCTTTACCGATAGTTAGATCGGTGAGCCCGAAAAAATCTAAGCGGTCCCAGGCCGCTCAACAATTGATCGACGACCTTCTCGAGGAGTTGCCTCCTGCGAAGCCGTCGTCGAACGTCAAAGACGACTCGAGCGCGAGAGAAATCGCGATCTCAGACGTCACTGGCTCTTTCGGGCCCGTCGAGAAAGAACCGAATCACAACGTGGTCTTCGACGGAGAAGCCTCCTCGGGAAATCTCACGCTCGAAACCTCACAAAAGATTTCGCTCGATCCGGTTCAAAAAGCCCAAGCTCAAGCCAAGCGTGAAAAGCCTCCTTTTGCCGGAGAAACCCCGGTTGTCACGCAAATGGTGCAGCGGTCGAAAATCGTGCGTCCACCCGAAGATGAGATCATTCATGAAGATCGGCAGCGTCCAGAAGCCGATATCGATTTCGGTGAGATGAGCGCCGACGATCCGTTCGAAGTGAGACCATCCGCGAACGCGCCGACGCCGATTTTTCAGACGCAAACGAAGGTGCCGGCGTCTTCGGCAAGGCCATTCGAAAATCCTCCGCAAGCCGAGAAGTCTTCGCACGACGATGAGCGCACGGTTCGCGTCGTTCAGCCAAGTACTCTTGTATCTCCCCCCGAGGCGCGTCCTCCGATCGCTCTCGCAAAAGAGCGTCAGACCTCCACGGGCCACAGTGCGCCGTCGTCGATTGATCGCGGCGGTGCGACCGAAATTAGACCGGGCATCAAAGTTCCGCCGTCGCCAAAATTTCCGACCTCCGGCCCATCGGGCGCCCCGACATCGTTTGAAGGCGCTTTAAGACAATCGGAATCTCTTCGTATCGCGCAGAGCCGAATCACCGATCTTGAGCGCGAGCTCGAGCGTGTACGTCGCGATAACGAGGCGCTCTCGACAGCGGGCGATACACTTCGTCGTCGCTCAGACGAACTCGCATCAAAGGCTGAATCATTTGAAATTCAGGCGCGTGAGGCGGCGATTCGTCTCGACGAGGAAAAGAAAGTTCTGCGCGGCCAATTGCAGGCC
>CAJYIL010000652.1 GCA_913774795.1 Pseudobdellovibrionaceae bacterium | reverse complement strand
CCGAGAACCGGAAGACCACGGGCAATAGCTTCGCGTACGAGAGGAACTTCAAGCTCGTCTCTCCCTCGGTGATCGGGTTGAACCTCTTCGGTCGCGACGCTCATCGAATGGCGAATAAACCAAAGGAGTATGAGCAGAATAAAGTCGACCAAAAGGCCTACGCGGTAACGAACAAGCTGATAAACGGCGATTAGCTGTCCGCGAAGAGAGGGCTTGAATTCAAACGAAGGGGTGAGGCCGATCAAGGCGAGGCGCTCGCTTCGCTTCCACTTGCGGCGCATCTGTCGCCGAAGCGCCTTGCGCGCTTCGAGCGCGAGTTTTTCTTCGTGATAAAGCTTCGGGTTGACGTCGGCACCACCGCCGATGATGAGCCCGCTTAAGCCGTCAAGCGAGGCGGGGGATGAGGGAGTGATGCGCACCGCGCGTCCTCCCGCTCGCCAGATCGCGAAACGAGTCGCGGTCCACGCGGGCCATCCGCCCAGACAGGGGCCGGTCACGCCAATGCGCGGCCGCTCGGCTTGGGAGAAAAAGCTCATACGCGAGCACCGTCGGCGATCGAAGCTTTCTGGTGAGAGAAGCTGAGCTCCTCGGCCAAATCTTCGATCTCGACCCATTTGTTCCAGACTTTCGCGATCGACCAAGAAGGATCATCGATGAGCGAAGACGGCAGTCGGTAATGAAGAGTCGGGCGAGGCTTGATCAGATCGTTCTCCACCGGATATTCGAAAACCAAATCTTGATTGATGTGCGCGAACAGCGGCAGCCAGTCGAGCGGCCGGTTTCGAGTCGGGTTGAACTCGAGATAATCGCGCATAAACCCATTCAACGAGGGCTTGTAGTCCGGGTCAAGAACCTGCTCGATATAAGCGACAGGAAACGGGTCGATGAACGGGAGAACCTTTCGCGCTAAAGGGATGTCTTCGCCTTCAATGAGTTCCTCGTAGCGAATAAAAAACGCACGCATGTAACCGAGGAGAGTCTCTAGCCGTAAGTCGGGAAGTTCGGGGTTGAATTGAAGACCAAATGCGGTGAAAAAATGCGCGTGTGTCCCGAGCGCTCCCGCCACGCGAAGTCGCTCGCGAAGTTCGTCAATTTGCGGCAACTGCGAGAATGCCAGTGGTGGTGAGGTGATCTCGTACGGAACCACTTCATCGCTCACGGTCGCGACGATGTCTTCGATCGCGGAGCCAACCGCCGGTGATTTGACACCAAAGACTGCGAGATATTTTTCCCATTTTCTTTTCGTCAGAAACGAGGCGTCTGAATCGATTTCAAAATCGCCAAGGCGCGTGCTCTGAACGCGGTAAGAAAACCGATGATCGCTCACAACGCGGCCACCGAAAAGCTTATGCACCAATTCAGCAGTTTCACGTAAACCTAAGCCACTAAACTCGATTTCGACACCGACCCGTCGTTCGCGGCCAGCCGATGTCAATTGCCTGTGAGGAAAGCGAAAGGTCGTTCCCATGGGCCTAATTTACGAAAGCCTGCTGTTTTAGAGCATCATTCCCGCGTGTAGGGACTGTGACGATCAGACAACGTTTTAGCTGTCGACTCTCGCTCAGGGTTCGCGAGCGCGAAGCGCGATGGCCTCAGGGCCCCAACCGCCAATCACCGGAACTTTTCGGCGTGAACAATAGATCAAAAGACCGATCGAAATCACGAGCATGCCGATCGAAAGCCATTGGCCGCGGGTCAAACCGAAAAGCTGGTAACCGATATCGGCATCTGGCAGACGGAAATGTTCGCCGATAATGCGCACGATCGCGTAAGTGAGCCACCAGACCGAACCGACGACGCCCGGTTTGCGCGGTTTTCTCCAGAAGAAAAACGCGACCAAAAAGGTCACGGCACCTTCCAAGACGGCCTCGAAAAGTTGAGATGGATAGCGCGGTGTGAGAACTGTGCCGAGCGCTTCGCGTGCCGCTTGATTGCCGTGTTGGACCGCATCGATCAACGAGTTGATCACGCCCGCGATCGCATCTCGAGCGCCGCGGTTCGTGCGAACTTGTGATACCCACGTTGTCCATTGATCGACGCTGACGCCAATGGTTTTGACTGCTTCGTTGAGGCGCGGAAGAAGGTCGGGCGACGAGTCAGTGAGCGCTTTTTCACGATCGTGTTTGAGCCAAAGCCACATCTCACCCGGAAACTTCGCGGCAAACCAAGCTCCCGGAGGAGTCTCGCGGCCGAAGAGTTCACCGTTGATGAAATTGGCGATGCGACCGAAGAAAATGCCGACCGAACCACCCAAGACAGCCAGGTCGCCCAGATGGCGCCAGTCGAGCTTATGCCGCTTTGCGAAAAGTATCGCCGCAACTAATACGCCGATCATGCCGCCGTGAGAGGCCATGCCGCCTTCCCAGACTTTTAGCACGCCCCAAAACGGAAACGACGATGAGAAATCGGTGAGTAAATCCGGGGAGTAAAAGACCGCGTACCCGAGACGCCCACCGATCATCACGCCCAAGACGACGTAAGTGATGTAGTCGGTGACCATCTCTGGCGAAATTGTGCGACGTCCGCGCTTGGCGATGAAGATCATCATCATCGCGCCGACGACGAAACCGGTCAGGTAGGCGAGCCCGTACCAACGAATTCCGAAGGACGACGAGAACTGAATCAGAAACGGATTGAGATTGTGCACCCAGATGTCATTCATGCTTAGGGCAGAGTCGCGCTGTCCTCGACAAAAGACAAAGGATTTTCGTGGCGCTAGAGCCCAGACTCTGAATGCTTATGCGGTAAGCTAAAGAGCTGGTTTCAGAGGGAAACGCTACACACTCGTGCGGCACGGGCGTATGCTATTTCCAAACATCTCCACTGCATGAATCTTTGAGAAGGGCTAGATGGAAAACCTGAGCTACACAAATCGCTCGAACCTCGAATACATCGAAGGTCTCTACGAAAACTTCCGTAACAATCCGACCGATGTCAGCGACGAGTGGCGTCTTTTCTTTCAAGGTGTCGACTTTGCGAAAGAGCTTTCGACCGAGTCGGGCTTCTCGACAAAAGAACTCAACGTCTTTCGTTTGATCAACGCTTACCGCGACTACGGTCACTACGAAGCGAATTTGAATCCGCTCGCTCAAGGCCAAAAATCGTCGGCCGAACTTTCTCTTCACAATTTCGATCTCGAAGAGAAAGATCTTGATACGAAATTCGCGGTGGGTGAGGCCGTCGGCAAGCCGGGCGCCACTCTTCGCGATATCGTCGCGCACCTGAGAAACGCGTACTGCCGCACGATCGCGATGCAAGTGAGCGATTCAGTTCCGACGATTCGCAATTGGTTCATCAACGAATTCGAAAATGTTCCCTTCACTCTGACGCCTGAGCAAAAGAAGAAAATCTTCAACGACGTCACACGCGCGGAGTCGTGGGAGAAGTTCATCGCCACTCGCTACATCGGGAAGAAGCGTTTCTCGATCGAAGGCTGTGATGCGGCCCTGCCGTTCCTGGAGTGGGTGACATCAAAAGGCCAAACGATCGGCACCGAAGAAGTCGTTGTCGGCATGGCTCACCGTGGTCGCTTGAACGTTCTCGTGAACTTCATGGAAAAAGGCATTCACAACGTCTTGGCGGAGTTCGAAGGCGTTCGAGACGAATTCAACTCGTTCTACGATGGCGACGTGAAGTACCACATGGGTTATTCGTCAGACAAAAAGACGCCGACCGGTTCGGTTCACTTGTCGCTCGCGTACAACCCTTCGCACTTAGAAGCCGTGAATCCCGTCGTTCTAGGCATGGTTCGCGCAAAACAGCGTCAGCGCCGCGACACGAGCGAGCGCAAAAAAGTCGTTCCGGTTTTGATCCACGGAGACGCAGCGTTCGCGGGTCAAGGTGTCGTCGCCGAAACTCTCCAGATGTCTCAGCTCCAAGGCTACACGGTCGGTGGCACCATCCACTTGATCACCGATAACCAGCTCGGCTTCACGACAAAGCCCGAGAACGCGCGTTCATCGCCGTACTCGTCAGACATGGCGAAGATCATTCAAGCACCGGTCATTCTGGTAAACGCCGACGACGTCGAAGCGTGCGTTCGCGCAGCCGACATCGCGATCCGTTTCAGACAAGAATTTAAACGGGATATCGTCGTGAACATGATCGGCTACCGCCGCTTCGGTCACAACGAAGGCGATGAGCCGGCGTTCACGTCGCCGGTCATGTACGACATCATCAAGAAACATCCGACTCTCTTCGACATCTACGCGCAGAAGCTCACGATTGATGGCGTGTTGTCGCAAGACGATCCGGAGAAAATGTTTAAAGAACGAATCGAATTCCTCCAAGGTGCCCTCGACGGAGTTCGCAAAACTCCGCCGCAAATGAAGCCTCCAGTCTTCGAAGGATTCTGGAAAGGTCTTCGTCGCTCGAAGCCCGAAGATTTCCAGAAAGAAACGAACACGAAAACGAAACTCGAGACGATCAAGAAAGTCGCCGACGTTTTGTTGACCGTGCCTGAAGGATTTAACGTTCACCCGAAAGTCGCCAAGCTTCTCACCGAGCGCCGCGCGATGATCGACAATGAAAAAGTTGAATGGGGCATGGCCGAACTCTTGGCGTACGGCACGCTGATGTACGAAGGCTCGCCGGTTCGCATCTCGGGCCAAGACGTCGTGCGCGGGACTTTCACGCACCGTCACGCCGCTTACTACGACACCAAGACGGGCGAGCGCTACACGCCATTCCAAAAGATCGATCCGGATAAAGTTGAGTTCGTGATCTACGACTCATTCTTATCGGAGTACGCGGTTCTCGGATTTGAATACGGCAACTCGTCATCTGACCCGACGTTCTTGGACATCTGGGAAGCCCAGTTCGGTGACTTCGCCAACGGGGCGCAAATCATCATCGACCAGTTCATCTCGTCGGCTGAGCAAAAATGGCAGCGCATGTCAGGTCTCGTGATGTTGCTCCCGCACGGTTATGAAGGCCAAGGGCCTGAGCACTCGTCGGCGCGCTTTGAGCGTTTCTTGCAACTTTGCGCTCAAGACAACATGCAGGTCGTGAACCTCACGACGGCGGCGCAGTTGTTCCATGCGATGCGCCGACAGTTGAAGCGCGACTTCCGTAAGCCTTTGATCGTCATGTCACCGAAGTCGCTTCTTCGCGGTGCGAAGTCGGCTTCGAGCTTAAAAGAGCTTTACGACGGAACCTTCCAAGAGGTGATCCCGGATACGACCGCGCAAGCGAAGTCGGTCGAAACGTTGATCCTCTGCACGGGTAAAGTTTATTACGACATCATGGCGGGCAAAGCGCCGGTCGACGCCGACGGTAAAGCGCTGGCGGCACCGGCTTCAGCCGATGCAACGGCGGTTGTTCGCGTCGAGCAGCTTTATCCATTCCCTGAGCACAAGCTGGCTCCGCTCATTCGTCAGTACCCGAATTTAAAACGCATTATGTGGACTCAAGAAGAACCGAAGAACATGGGCGCTTGGTCGTTCATCTTTCCGCGTCTTCTCGAAATCCGCGAAGTGCTCGGACTTCAAGGAGTCGAAGTCGTTTACAACGGACGCACGGAACGCGCGTCACCTGCGACCGGTAACGAAAAAGTCCACGCCGTCGAACAAAAAGAAATCGTCGCGCGTTGCTTTGAGACATCGAACGTCGCCGCTCTTTCGAAGAAAAAAGTGAAATGAGGATTTTGTGAAAGTAGACATCAAAGTACCAGCCGTAGGCGAATCGATCACCGAA
This sequence comes from Pseudobdellovibrionaceae bacterium, assembly GCA_913774795.1. Lineage (GTDB taxonomy): Bacteria > Bdellovibrionota > Bdellovibrionia > Bdellovibrionales > JAMPXM01 > CAJYOV01. The sequence continues at coordinate 1,115 of CAJYIL010000652.1, read as the reverse complement.
GCGACCATCGGCGAATGGACAAAAAAATCAGGCGACTTCGTTAAACGCGACGAAATCATTTTGCTCCTGGAGACCGATAAAGCGTCCGTGGAAGTAGTCGCGCCAAACGACGGCGTCTTGACGACATCCGCAAAAAACGGCGACGTGGTTAAGATCGGTGCGTCGATCGCCTCGATCGATACCGAAGGTGTTGCGACGGCGGGTATGCCTCAACCGGCGAAGCAAACAGATGCGCCGGCTCAGCAAGCGGTCTCTCCTCAAGCAGCCTCGGCGCCGGCAGGCGCACCCCAGGCCGCTCAAGGCCAAACGTCGCCGAAGGCGTCAGCGCCTGAAGGCAAAACGATCGCGCCTGAACTTCAGCAAACTCTTTCGCCGGCAACTCGCCGAGTGGTTGAGGAGCGCGGTCTGAATCCCGCTGACATCAAGGGCACGGGTAAAGACGGCCGTTTGACGAAGAACGACGCGATGACAGCGCAGACGGGCGCATCAGGTGCCTCGGCGAACGCCGGCGGCCTCGGTGCGACGTCGAAAGCGGATTACGGCGGAGGCGGAGCACCGAAAGCTCCAGCGGCCGGCGCGGCGGCAGGCGCAGGCGCGGGCGCGCAAGCGAAGGCACCGCAAGCGATTCCACCGCTTCCGAAAGTGGGCGGAGGCCAAGAGCGGACTGAACGTCGCCAAGCGATGACGACGATTCGCAAACGCACGGCCGAGCGCCTTCTTCAATCACAGCAGACGACCGCGACTCTCACGACGTTCAACGAAGTCGATATGACTGAAGTGAACGCGCTCCGCGAGAAATACAAAGACAAGTTCAAAGAGAAGTACGGTCTCTCGCTCGGCATGATGGGCTTTTTCACGAAAGCCGTTTGCCAAGCGCTCAAAGAAATTCCAGCGGCCAACGCGTTCATCGACAAGACCGACATGGTCTTCCACGATTACGTGAACGTCGGCATCGCGGTTTCGAGCGATAAGGGTCTCGTTGTTCCGGTCGTGAAAAACGCCGATCAGATGACCGTCGCCGAAATCGAACAGTCGATTCGTCATTACGCTCTGAAGGCCCGCGACGGAAAAATCGCGATCGACGATCTCTCGGGCGGTACCTTCACGATCACCAA
>CAJYIL010000651.1 GCA_913774795.1 Pseudobdellovibrionaceae bacterium | reverse complement strand
GATCTCTCGAACATCTCCTCAGGAAAAGGCGCGGGCTCAGCAACAGCGGCCGCGTTCCTCGAGCAGTTCGTCGATAAAGATATTCCGTGGGCTCACTTCGATATCGCAGGAACAGGTTGGCACTGCGGCAACCGTTTGAACTATTGCCCGTCGAAAGGCGCAACTGGCGTCATGGTTCGCACGTTCGTGCGCATGGCAGCGAATCACGCTTAAGGCTTTGGAAAGTCGCGCGGAGAATTCTTCGCGCCGAATCCAAACCAACTCGATTGACCCAGTTTGGGGTGCTGTTTACCGTTAAGGCCAACACACCCCAATTTCTTTTGGAGATCGAAAATGAAACTTTTGTTCGCGCTCGTCGCCCTGATGGTTGTCTCTGGTTGCCAAACTGTTCCTTACCAAGGCGTCGCTCGCGACGTGAAACGCAAACCAGGTGTCGGCGGCACAATCGCTGTTCCATTAAACCCTCGCCAAGAAGACCGCGACCGCGCCACACAAGCCATGATCTCGAACTGCGGTAACGGCAATTTCAAAGTCACAGAAGAAGGCGAAGTCGTCACCGGCGAAACAACTCAAGCCTCAAGCCGCAACGACTACCGTCAGAACACTCAACAACAAACAGGCACCTTCCTCGGCATGCCGGTTCTCGCAGGCGATCCGGGCGGCGTCGACACTTCGACAACATCGACTCGCACGCAAATGAAAGAATGGCAGATCGCTTATGAATGCGCGCCAGCTGCTCCAATGCCGCCGTCAGCTGCGCCGGCTCCGAAGCCGATGAAACCTGCGAAGAAAAAGAAGTAAAACTGCGTGTCTCGCTTCGCGAAGCCCGAGTTCATCGCTCGGGCTTTTTTATTACTTAGGACAATGACGTGAACTCTCTCTCTTTAAAATTGGTTTTCACATTGGCCGTCACGGCATTTGCGTCGAGCTCTTCTTTTGCAGCTCTGCAAGATGCAGGCGACGAAGAAGAAGTTGCACGACTTGAGTCTGAATGGCCTGAGGCGAGACAAACGCCGAAACTGAGCGACAAAGAGCTCGCTGAGTTTCTTGCCAAAAATGAGTACCGCATCACCTTTTCGAAAGTCTTTAAACCCGTTCGTAGAAAGGGCAGAACCTTTGCTTCGCCGCAGTTCAACCGAATCACTTTTACTCATAAAGGGAGCGATACAACTTTCGCGAAGGTTTATGACTTTCAATCGTGCCGCAAGGCCGCTGATCTTTTTCGCAAGAATATGAAATTCAAAGAGGTCGGCGCTTCTCCCAACCTCATCCGATATAACGATGAATTCATTCTTCATGGCGAAAAGGATCTTTTCGATCACTTCTACTCCGAGTGCCAAACTTACGCCGAAAAAAATTCTTACCACTGCCCAGAATATGGTTCGACATCGATCAGGCTCTTAAGCAAAGTCGGCTCACTGCTAACCTACGAATATAGTTCGGCAGGCGGAGGCGGATGCGGGCCTCCCTACGGGAGAAGCGAACTTATGTCGATCGACTTACGAAATGGTAAATCGGCGAAGATCGAGGACTTCTTCGACAAGAAAAGCGTGGCAGAGGCTCTACAAAAAGATCCTGCCGTCATTGAGCGCTACAAACCGGAGTCGCCACCAAAGACCATCGAACAGATTGTAACCGACTTCTACCTCGGCGGCTTCGCGGTCTATGAACAGACGCCGAGGCAAGGTCAGATTCGCATTCGATGGGCGACGAACAAATACGACTGCGGAATGTGTCCGAATAACTACGGCACTCTCGGGCTCGACCTCGCTCCGAAAGCTTGGTTTTCAAATGAACTGAAGACGCTCGAAAAAAGCAAAGAGCTGCCTGGTTCGAAAACTGGCATGTAGTTCCGGCATTTAGCGTTTCGTCAGACGCATCCACTCCGCAAGCTCGGCGTTGCCGAGCTGCTCGAGACCTTCGACGACACGCGCATGTTCGTCGCCTTCAATCTTTTGGCTAAGCTTCAATTTGCCCTGAAATTTGAGATCGGTGATTTCGAAGGCGACGACCGCGCGCGCGAGTTTCTCAAGATCGAGATTTCGCTGTAGGCGCCACCCCGTCTGGTACTTCGCTTCGTTGGCGACGACGAGCTTCTCCATCGTCGAGAAAACTTCGTCGGCCGATTCGATCACGCTGGCGTGGCCTTTGACGTGAACCGCCACGTAATTCCACGTCGGCACGTTGTCGGAAGCTTCGTTATACCAAGCCGGAGAAATATAACCGTGTGGGCCCTGAAAGATCGAAAGTGTATCTGCGGGAAAAGAGCGCCACTGCGGATTCGCTCGCGCCATGTGACCGATCAATCGCTCACCATCGAGAATCAAAGGAAGATGCGAGACCTCACCGTCACAAATGAACGTCGCGAATTGATTCTCGTTAACAACCTTAAGAATCAGCGCGTGGTCGTCAGTATCGTAATGCTTTGGAGAATACATCAATGCTCGACGACGAAAGGCGCAAGTGCCTCTTTAAGCTGAGCGATCAGCTCATCGCGACGAGCCGGCGTGAGATCCTGCTCTTTGTACGCGATCGCAGGTCGCTCTTGGCGTTCTTCATCGGGCTCAGAGCGCTGTCTTGGAACGATGTGAGTGTGCAGCGCCTGCGCCACATTACACATCGTTTCGTAGTTGATTCGGTAAGAGCCCGTGACTTTGATTAACGCGTCTCCGACTCGGCACACGTCACGCCAGTATTTCATGCGTGTCTCTTCGTTAAGATCGTTCATTCCGAAAACGACCGGATCCGCATACGTCACGCAATGACCGTCAAGCAGCGGACGATTGGAGACTACGACCCAGCAGGTTTCAAGACGAGCGACAAAGAAAGGATTTTCTCCGTCGCGGAGTTCGTTAACGCGGTCGTGGATGGCGGTGTGCTGCATGTCTCAGAGGCTAGCGAGCCACACCGTGATGTCAAATTAAGGTTCGCTGCTGGTCGGAAGACGATCTTTCGATGGCCAAGCAAGAACGACCGGGCGCGAACGAATCGAGCGAAGCGTGTCGTTCGAAAGTTCGACTGAACGATTTGATTCAGTGTCGTTAAAGACGCGAACGTTCGTCAAATGCCAACGACGAGGCCACTCGCCAGTCATGTCTTGAAACTTGAACGTCACACCTTCTTCTTCAGGAAACGAGAGATCCATGTCGGCGGCTTTTTCGCTGACGATCTTCGTAACCGGAATCCAGATCGGCTCGATGCGAGTGATATCGTTCGCCGTTCGGCACGGCCCTTCAACGATCATCGCTGGGCGCTCTCCGCTTGAGGCCATGCCTTCGGCTTCGAACGTAAGGCGCATGCGATCGAAGTAATCGCACGCGAGGAGCTTGTTGCCTTGTTCGTCACGAGTGACAAAGTGGCCGAGCTCAATTCCCATCTCCCCTTTTTCAAGAATGACGCGCGCATCGCTCACAAGGCGACTCGATGTGCCAGTTAACAATTCTGTCCCACTCAAACGAGTGAAGTCGAGATCGCGGCGAACCGCGGCGGGATTTCGAAGATTTGAAGTGAAGCTTGTGCTCGTCAGAAAGATCGCGCCGTTCCAGGATTTGCGCCCCGCAAATCCACCGACGCCAACCGCCACGCAAAAAAGCGTTGCGCCCGCGAGCCACCTTTTCGAAGTGCAAAACATGGGAACCCCCAGTTTCTTATCGGTGGTCGCGCTGTGTTTATGAACTGGCTCGACCAACGTCGAGCATTAGCAAGTCGTTCGGCGCTTGTAGTTCTTGTAGACGACGCCCATTTCAGCGGCTTCTCGACCAATGGCCAGCATACCGAGACGAGCGATCCATCCATAGATGTTTTCGTGAAGGTTGTCTTCAACGCTGACTTTGAGATCGCTGACGCAGAGTCGCTTGTAAACGGCACCGGGCGAGTTCAGAGAATCAGTCGGGCCTTTCTCCGCGTGCGTGCGCAAAAAGCCACCGAGCAGTTGGCAACCGACGAGGTAAATCGCGGGTTCGGCCGAAGCGCCTTCGGCTTTCACAAGCGACGGGACACCTTCTTGGATGATGACTTCGTCGACACCGCGGCCGCCCTTTGCTGCTTTCATTTTTGTGCGCGCGCGGTTGTTCAGAGCAAGGACTTCGGCTCCTGAGCCAACACGCATCACTCCGAGACCGTAAGTGCCGGAGTTATTTTTTACGAAAACGAACGGCGCTTCTTTAATGCCGTGTTTGTCGTACTGAGTTTTAAGACGCGCGATCATCGCGTCGACTTTTTCAGCGAGCGAGGACTTCGATTGGTCATCGGCCATATCGAAGTGCTCGAAAAGCTCAGTCTCGACCGTGAACATCCACGGATCGACTTCGATGATTTTTGCGAACTCAGTTGCGAGATCGTTGAAGTGTTTAAAGAACGTCGATTTCTTTCGCTGGTACCAACCGAGCTCGCGAGGGGGATTCAAAGTTGCCGTCAACTCACCCCACTCGGCATAGGCCTCCGAGAAGTCGTTGTTCGATATGACGATGTCGGGATCGAAGCCTTCGACGACAATCTTGCCGTCGCGAATCACGGCCGAGTTGACCGTGACATCGCCGTAGCTTGCACTCTTCATCTGCATGACGTCGCCCGATTTCATGCGAGGAAAGCCGATCTTCACTTCGTAACCGGCATCTTTGATCAACTGCGTGAGGGCCGCGACGTTGTTCCAGTAATAAGCGTTCGTGGTGTGCTCCTCAGTGAGAACGAGGATTTTCTTAGGGCCTTCTCCGTAATGCTTCTCGATGTAGTCTTTGACGACTTCGCCGCCGTTTTCGCGATCGGTCGGGCAAATGTTGTTGAATCCCGCTGGATAAATATTGGCGTCGACCGCCGTGATCTTGTGCCCGAAGTCACGAATGTCGTAGCTTGAGTAAAACGGCACATCGACGCTTAAACGAACGCCTTCGAACCATTTCTCGATCGCATCTTCGTGACGAATAATTTGATGGTGAAGGTGCTCTTGGTTTTTCGCTTGTACGTCGGTCAATGTGTCGGTCACTTGAAGGTATCCTAACTTGCTTTCGTCATTCGTCGCACGAGATCGGCTCCACCGGCAACCGCTGCCGGTAGAACAAAAAAGTTGAGTCCTGGTAGTAGGAAGACGAGGCCCAGAGAAACTCCTAGGCCAAAAAAAACCGCGAGATGTTGCCGAAAAAATTCGACGCGCTTCGCAGTCGTCCATCCGACAGCCTCCAAAGAGTAATCGACGACGTCATAGGCGAGCAAAACGAGAAATGCAAAACTCGTAAAAAGGCCGAGTCCGGGAATGAACGATAGTAGTCCTAGGATCACGCCGAGCACCAGGAACATTGCCGCTTTGATCAACGAGGCGCGAGCCGTTCGGGCTTGGCGCTTGACCCACTGGATCGTGTCGTAATTTTCCTCTTCGAGAACTCCCTGTCTCATCAGCACCCGCTCGGCCAACAAGCTGTAAAGAGGTGCGGCGATGAGTCTCGTGAACGTGAGGAGGATGTAGACCAGCGCGAGAGCTAGTGCCGGCCAAATCAAAAATGGAAGAATCGTCGTGAGCCATTCTCCCGGCGTCGATCCAGCGCGCCAGCCCATCCAGCCGAGAAGTGTTTTCGTAAAAGGCGTCACGTACATCGTAATAAGAGGAAGCCCGATGGCGAGACCAAAGACGAAAACCACCAGAGTGATCAAGAATGGTAAAAGCGCGAGACGCCGGAGCGATTGATGCTCAACGATGAGGATCGCGCCTTTCAGAGGCGTGAAAAATCCCGCGATGAACTTCGCGAGAAGCCTCATAGGTTGGGATCTTCTTTCTCAGGAGCTGATTTGATCGGATGAGTGTCGGGAGGGAGTTCGACCAGAGCTGGTTCAGCCGGAGGTACGAGAGCGGGCTTCATCTCGCGCGACGATTTCAAAAAGGCTTGCTCGAGCGTGTCACTCGACGACTCGGTTTTCAAAATGCGAGCTTTGCGTCGAGCGATCGCCGATGGCGTAAGCCCCTCTCCGGCCGGTCGCTCATCGAGAATTTTTGAGATTTTCTCATCGACCACTTTTAAACCGAGAGTCACTTTAGTCATCGCGGGACCGCGGGAATTTTCGGGAACCACTCTCGCCCTTAAGTCTTGCAGACACTCGAGAACGAGACCGATGCGCGTCCACTGCTTTTCTTGAAGTGCTCGTTTCGCAACCACATCTTGCGCGGGCTGCGCCGTTTCGATCACGCTGATCATATCGTTGTAGACTTCGAGCAGCTCATCAGCGGCTCTGTCAGAATCAGGTGCGACTTCTAATTCCGCGGCTTGTACCAGATAAACCTGACTTCGGGCCAACGGGCGGATGAACGTTTCGAAGTCCATCCACGACAGCTTGCTTCGCGATGTTTCGCCCATCACGAAGAGAGTTCGCGGGAGCCATTCAGGCGTTTCTCTTTCGCTCTGGCGAAGGCGCGCGATGCCGACCTCCGCCTGTTGATAATACTTTTGTGCCTTTTCGTAATTTCCGACGCGCGCATAGGCGGCTGCGAGTCGCGCAGGCATCTCGCCCTCGGCGATTTCTCGCGGGAGAGCGCTCCTACGTGATGAAAGATCTGTGAGATCCGCGACCATTTTTGCGTCATCGCCCATGGCCTCATCGACGTACGACAGTCGGTAAAGAGCCATGGCCTGCAAACGCGGAGCGCGGTTCGTTGAGTTAACGACCTGGCGATATCGTTCGGCCGCCGCCCCCCAGTTTTTGAGACCTTCGAGCGCACGACCGCTGTTGAGAACGGCCGCCTGAGAGTAACGACTGGCAGGGTTCTGCTGAATGAAGCGATCGAATTTTTGAAGTGATTCGGAGTAGCGAGCCGCTTCGAGATCATCGGCGGCCTGCTTGTAAAGTTCGGGAGCTTTGGAAGGTGCGGGGCCTTGAGTGTGTTCTGCTAGACCCGACTCAGTCGAATGGTGAGCGCAAGCCGTTGCGAGCAAAGCTGAAAACAAGATGGCGGTTTTCATGAGGCCTCTCAGCTAGATGTCTGACTCAGAGTCTCCGCTAAAGATTTCAAATCATCAAGGCCGTGAACGTCTTGTCGGTACTCCGGAATTCTCGCGATCACGATACTCGAATCGAGACTTTTCGCGAAATCCTCATAGAGAGAATAACGAC
>CAJYIL010000650.1 GCA_913774795.1 Pseudobdellovibrionaceae bacterium | reverse complement strand
TGCTTGATCGTCAGGTTCATATTCACGAAACTGCCCGCGACGATCGAGCCATCACGATTATCGTAATCGATCTCGATGAACATCATACGCGTCTGCGGATCAAGCACACCCGAGAGCCGTGATATTTGCCCTCTGTGCGTCTCTGACATACGCGTCGGCAGAGTCACCTCGACCGGCTGACCTACGTAAACCGCCGAAGCATATCTCTGCTCGACGTATCCATCGATTTTCAAACGCGAGGTATCGGCAACATTAACGACCGCAAGTTGTGCTGACTTCGAGCTCGACGCATTCGGAACAAGGGCGCCCTGATCGACCAAGCGCGCGGTGATCACGCCATCGAAAGGTGCGCGTAGCGTTTGATACTCGCGGTCTTGCAGCGCCTGGCGTAGAGCCGCGTCGGCCATCCTTGAGCTCGCAAAGGCTTGCTCGGCCTCTTGCGCCGAAACGAAGTCTTTTCTCAGTAACGCCCGAAAGCGAGCGGCGATCCGCTTCTTGTTCACCGCATCGGCCCTCGCCGAAACGATCGCTTGTTCGATCTCCGGTGCACGAATCGTCGCGAGCACTTGACCCTTTTTCACACGGTCGCCTTCGAAGACATAAATGTGCTCGAGGTAGCCCGCGACTAGAGCGAAGACAGTCGTTTGGAAAAACGGTCGCGTTTCACCCAGGAGCGTGATCTTACGCTCGGTCGGAGCCAGTGCCACTTGCTTCACTTCGAGGATCGGGCCCTTCTCGACGTGCTCTCGAGTCTCTTCGGCCTGCTTTTTCTCGTGCGATCGATTTCGCAAAACCGCAAAGGCAACGATCCCGATGACAACGAGAGCGACGACAAGAGATGCCACTCGCGTGATCATGATCGATCGGCGAGACGGCTTGATCTCGCGTTTCTTCGGTTCGTCCGTTTTATCATTTTGCTGTTCGTTATCCATGTTGACCTCGAATCACGATTGGAGCGGACGTGCATCGAGCTCGGCCTGCTCTTTCGCAAATTGCTTTTCGAATTTTCTCATCTCTTGTTGCAAGCGTGCTTTGACCGGCATTCCCTTACGCAAGATCGAATAAAAGACCGGAACCATAAACAACGTGGAGAGTGTCGCGAGCAGAAGTCCACCGATCACCGCGCGCGCGAGTGGTGCGTTCTGCGCGGCCTCACCGTGACCTAGAGACATCGGGAGCATCCCGAGAATCATGGCAAGCGCGGTCATGATCACCGGGCGCATGCGGGTGCGACCAGCTTCGATGGCCGCCGACAAAGCATCGAGACCTTTTTCTACGCGGAGATCGTTGGCAAAGGAGACGACGAGAATCGAGTTAGAGACCGCGATTCCGATCGCCATGATCGAACCCATCAAAGACATCACGTTGATGGTTGTGCCGGTGAGGCCGAGCATCCAGAGAATGCCGACGAGTGCTGACGGGAGTGTAAGAAGAATGATGAAGGGATCAAGCCACGACTGGAAGAGGACGACCATCAAGAGATAAACGAGGATCACCGCGATCACGAGACCAAGAGCCAACCGCGAAAACGCGGTCTGCATCGTCTCGGCTTGACCCAAGAGCTTCACCGATGTTCCCGGCGCAAGATCTCCGAGATCACCGATCGCCTTTTCTATTTCCTTCGCGACCGAACCCAAATCACGGCCCTCAAGGCCTGCGGTGATATCGACAACGCGCTGAACGTTATTGTGATCGATCCGGCTTGCCGTCACGCCTGTCGTGACTTGCGCGAGGTTACCCAGCACCGACACAGGCGCAGACGCTGCCGGCGAGAGAGTCATGGCGCTCACAGTAGCGCTTGGGTCGGTGACGGCAAATTGGTCCTGTGTTGGCATTGCGCTGACCTTTTGGCCCCCGCGAACGCTTGTGATCGGGAGCTTCAACAGGTCGTCGGTCTTCTCAAACTTGAGATAAGGTACTTTCGTCAGAACGTTGTACTGAACGTTGTTTTCTGGGTTCAGATAGAAGCTTGGCGCGTAAAGAAATGACGACGATAGAGAGATCAGAAGGCTCGATGCGATATCGGATTGCGAAAGGCCCATGCGTGAAGCTTTCTCGCGATCAACCGCAAGATACAACGTCGGAAAATCGATGACCTGTTGGATATGCGTGTCGACGAGTCCCGGGATGCGCTTCACTGATGGCAAAAGCTTTTGCGCGATCTTGTAAGCTTCGTCGAACTGGCGGGCTTGCACTTGAACATCGATTGTTGCTGACTGACCAAAGTTCAAGACCTGATCGACGATTCCGGCCGGCTGAAAATACACGACCGAACCCGGAAACTCGCGATCCAGCTGTTCGCGAATCTTGTCGGCATACATCTCGGACGGCTTGTGCCCTTCCTTGAAAGCGATTTGAATTTCGGCGTCCATGCTCCCGATCAAATCGGTCGGCACGTACGCAAGAGAGTAAGGAAACGGAATTCCGATCAACGCATTGAAAGTTTCGAGCTCATTTGCGGGAACAATCTGCCGAACTGATTTCTCGACCCGGTCGATGATTTTTTCAGTCTCCTCCAAACGAGTACCGGTGCGAGCGCGAAAGA
>CAJYIL010000649.1 GCA_913774795.1 Pseudobdellovibrionaceae bacterium | reverse complement strand
TATTTTTCGGAGAGCCGCATAGTTTTCAGCGAGACGGTCGTGAGATCGTGATCGGCGTTCGATGTCAGGTCCTCGCGCGAGAGTTCGATTGCGGGCTCGCCTTCGTGAACGAGCCACACTTGTGTGTGCGGGTTGGCAAAGCTCTTCGGCTGAAGCACGTGAAAGGCGGTGATCGCTTTCGTGGACGACACGAAAAACGCGGAGCCCGCGACGCCGCCGACGGCCTGACCTGTCGAGGGATCGAGAGTCGCGAGGAAAACGGCGTAGGACTTCGGAAGACTTTCTCTCGCCGGTGACTCGAGTTTTACAACACCAGAAAAGGGTGAAGGAGTCGCCTGAGCTCCTCCCGAGACCGCCAACAAGAGCGCAAAGACCCTCATCGCCACGCTCGAAACCTCTTACTTGGCGAGCGACGCGTACTCGTCGCGGGTCATTGTTGATGAACAGATGAGATCGACCCCCGAAACCCGATAGACGCGAGGATCATCGTGATACGAGAACTCCGCGCCCTCTTGCAATGATTCGAGCGAAGGCGTGACCAGATGCTTGAGTTGATACGAGAGATCCTCGATCGCGGGCGAGACGACGTCGGCGAGGTTGCCGCGCAACGTGATCTGTGCGAGATCGGTGCCGGCCGCGACCGTGCCGCGGCCCTCGAGGAAGCCGTGGAAGCCCGGAGCCCCCGCGTGCTCCGTGATCGATGCGGTGTAAGCTGCACCATTGGAGTCGACACAAATCTGCACGCCATCGGCGAGTGCGAAATACGGCGTGAACACGAAAATCAGCGCGAGAAGTTTCATGCGAGACGGGGTCCTGACCGAGCCAGCGGGGAGGGATTTCCCTGCGCCTTAAGAGAGCAAGACCGGGCCCAGGGCCTGCGACCAAACGAAACGAGTTCAGCTGTTCGCGGACCAGACAGAGCCGGCCAAGAACGTCACCGGAAGAGGGCGGAGCAGGTGCCGTAGATTTCAAAACGCGCACCGAATTTATCGACGGGGCGGTCTTCGACGAGCGCTCCGTTCTTGAAGATCATCAGTCGCCCCAGATTCACGGCGCCGAAGCGGGCCATGGCGGCCTTCATCGCGACCGTCAGCGCGTAGATCGAAGCGGTCGCGGCTGCGATCGATCCGACGTACGATCCGTCGGTGGCGTAGGCGAACGGAGCGCCGAGGGCCACGCCGATGGTGATAAACAACTTCAGTTGAGCGAGGTCGCCGAGATGAGCGAGCCACTGAGGGCGTCCAATCAACGCGCCCGGCTTTTCGACTTCGGGAACCACAGAACCATAAACCCGCGCATCGGGCACACCCAGCTCTGTCAAGAGTCCGCGCACGCGAATCGAGGCGTCGCCTCCGCAAAGTGTTGAGCATGAATTCAGAACGATCGTGAGATCGGGCGTAAGGTGCGAACGAAGCGGTTCTAGAATTGCGCGAAGGTCGGCGTCGGCGCCGTCCGCCCCGAAGTTTCCGAGGACCGCCAGCTTCGTTTGACCGTCGCGCGTGTCGCCGTGGGTGTCGATGATCAGGTGCGTGATGCGATCGTCAGGTCTGAAGCCCGAGAGCTGCTCGAGGAGTTGGGCCCGGAGTGCGTCGCGATTTTCGTGAAAGACCGAAGATTCGACCTTCACACTCCTCACGGTTACGGAGGGCAGAGCTTCGGTCAGGAACGTCTCGACCTCCGTGAAAGCGGCCTCTGAGAAAGCCATGTGGTCGATCACCGCGATGTGCAGTGCAATTTCTTTCGATTCGCTCGCGCAAACCGGCAGCGAAAAACCCAGCAGAATGGAGATGAGACCGATCCAACGACGCATCCCAGTGAAAGTTGCAACCCCGGGACCCGCTGGGCGACAGTTGGGCATGGCTCGTCGCGACTCCGGAAAAAAAGCAGCAAAAGGTGGCAGTTCAAGATCGGCGAAACGCCCAAAAAGAGCTTCGAAAGCCGAAACTGAATGGCCATTAAAGCGTCAGGTGCTCTTTAAGCCAGAGCGCCTTAAATATGTTCGCAAGCAGATCGAAACAAAAGGCTGCGTCTTCTGTGAGGCTGTTTCGCGCGGTGTAGGTCGCGACTCGCTCGTTTTGTACGCCGACGACACCGTCATGGTCGTGATGAACAAGTTCCCCTACAACACGGGCCATGTGCTTGTACTACCGCGTCGACACGAGGGTGAGCTGCCTCAGCTCTCGCCCAAAGAAAATGCGAACGTCTTTGCGATGGTCCAGCGCTGCGTGAAGGTCCTGAAAGAGGCCTATACGCCGGCTGGCTTCAACGTGGGAATGAACTTGGGTGCTAGCGCGGGCGCAGGGATTCCGGAGCACCTGCATGTGCACGTGATTCCTCGCTGGAACGGCGATACGAACTTTTTCCCCTTGATCGCACAGACCAAGGTCGTCGTTGAAACTCTTGAGCAGACCTACGATCGCTTGATACCCTACTTCGACGCCTCTCGAAGCTAAGGTGACCGACGTGATTCCAGACGGATTATTGAACTGCAAATACGAACTCGATCACATCGCGATCGCGGTGAAGTCGCTCGAAGACGGTCGCAAGTTTTATCAAGCGATCGGGTTCGGAGACATGTCGACGGAGCTCGTCGAATCGCAAAAAGTCATGACCGGTTTCTTGGCGATGGGAAATCGCGCGAACATCGAACTCCTCGAGCCGACGTCCGATGATTCTCCGGTCGCGAAATTTCTCGAGAAGCGCGGCCCGGGCATCCATCACATTTGTTTACGTGTGAAAGGCATCGACTCAGTCGTCGCCGATCTCGTTCGTCGAGGAATTCAGATGATCGACCAAACGCCCAAACCCGGCGCGCATGGCTGCCGAGTGGCGTTCATCCACCCGAAGTCGACGGGCGGAGTGTTGATCGAACTCAGCGAACGACCGGCTTCGGAAGGACATCATCATGGCTAACAACAGAGGACGCGGGTACGGAAGCGGAGCGGGCGGGGGCGGCGGTGGGCCGCAGATGAATTTTAGTGCGATGGCGCCGATGACTCCGGTCGTGAAAGCTCTCATCATCGCAAACGTCGCAATCTGGATCGGGCTTCAACTCATTGTCGGTTTGATCGCCGAAAAATTCTTTGGGGTGGAGTTGAATCTCACGTACTTATTCGGACTCGTTCCGAACAACGTGATCTTCAAATTCTTTATCTGGGAACCGGTCACGTACATGTTCCTGCATTCGGCCAATCCGTTTCACATCCTCTTCAACATGCTTTTGTTGTGGTGGCTCGGAGGCGAGCTTGAGCAGCGGTGGGGCTCACGCTTCTTCACGCTCTTTTACATGGTCTCGGGTATCGGGGCGGGGCTCTTGTACGTCTTGGCCGTCGGCGTTCACGGATGGGTGTTTGGCAACCTCACGCCGGCCTGGACGATTCCGGTCGTCGGTGCATCGGGAGCGATCTTCGGTTTGATGCTCGCTTACGGCATCATCTTCGGTGAGCGGGTCGTTTACTTCATGATGCTCTTTCCGATGCGCGCGAAGTACTTCGTGATGATCTTGGGTGCGGTCGAAGTGGTCACTTTACTGAACTCAGGGATCAACGGCGGCGACGTCGCCAACCTCGCTCACGTCGGTGGTTTGATCTCGGGCTTCGTGTTCTTGAGGGTTTACACGGCTCTTCAGCAACGGAAATGGCGCTCGGGCGGCGGCGCGGGCGCAAAGGCTCGTGGACGAGGCCTGAAGCTCGTGGTAAACAACGACGGGAAAAAAGACGACGGCAATGGTGGCGGAGACGGTCCGAAGTACTGGAACTGACCCCGCTGATTTAAGGAGTTCGAATGGCACTTGGAAAAGAAATCGAAAAATTGAAATACGACAAACGCTTGCTCGATGCGAACGTCGGTCGCGGCACGGTTTCAAAAGCTGAAAAAGAAAAGCACTTGAACGAACTCCCAGATCTCGCATCGAACGTCGAAAACCTCGGCCTCGTTCGCGGCGGATCATCGACGTCGTCGTCGACTGACAACGAAAACGATCAAGACGCTTAATCTCGCATGCGATTCGGTCCGATGGATGACCTGGATCTGGGTCGTTTAAAAGACATTCTCGATCCCGCGGGCGTCGCCTATCAAGTCGACGCCTCTCAAGAAATTCTCGACACCTATCAAGAGCAGCGCTCTGAAGCCGCTCGTGCTCCTCGAGCTCGTCCCACTTACGACGGCTCAATGAAATTCCTGTTTATCGATATTCCAGACGACTCTTTGGGCCTCGTTCAAGACGAGCTCGAGAAGCTGGGGTATTGGCATCACGAAGTTCTCGGAAACGAGCTCGACGCCGATCCCGAATTTGAAGCGCTCGTTCGCCGCAACGAAGAGCGCCGCTCGGCGGGCGACGGTTGGCGCGCCTTCGCGTATGTGGCGATCGCCGGCGCGATTGTTTTCGCCGGGTGGTTTGTCTTTACGCACATGTCGTAGACTCCCGTCGCTTCTCTGACGCCAGTTTTCAATCTTTCAAGGCCGCTCGGCGGATCATCGCCAAGGCGAGCGCTAAATTCTTTGCGCGCGCCTGCGCGAACGAAATCTGCCCCGGGTATTCCAGCGTGTAGGCATCTCGTGTTCCGTGAGTGGCGAGATAGCTTTTCAGCGTTCCTTGGTTGACCGACGTCGAGATGCCGGCGGCTTCGAGATGGTAGCGGTTGGGATCAAAGCCTTTCAGGCCGTGAACGCCGACTCCGCCCGTAGGCTTTCCATCGTCTGAGAGCAGGCGAAGTCGCGGCTCAAGAACTTCGATCGCTTGATTGGCTAAGTTCGCGTCAGGGCCCTGTTTGATGATGAAGAACTGACGGCGTTCGTTTGAGCCGTGCAGATCAAGCGCGAGATCGAAATCACCACGCCCGATGGCGCGTTCGATCGCGATCACTTTGTTGTCTCGCTCAAGTTCACCGGTGAATGCGCGGTTCAGGTCGATCCCGCTCGTGAGTCGGCGCCGACCGCTGACGAGCCCATCGAAATTGAGCGCAGGTAAAACGGTGAGCTCAATGTCGCGACCCACAAGATTCGCGTTCTGGGAAAATGCCTGAATGAGATCGAAGGCGGTCACAACTCCGACAGGCTCGTTGCCGTGAACACCGGCGGTGATCAACACACGGAGCGGTTGGCGTGATGACTTCGTCCGTAAGCGCACTCTTAGAATTTTCGCGTCGTGGGCCGTTTGCGGAGACCAAGCACTGATCTCGCCTTTCGTTCGATCGAGCGCCCGCCAGGCGTGTTCGAAGGCTTCGGCATCGAAACGTAAACCGCCCTCGCCCGTATCGTTCACGAAGGAGGCGGGCTGCTTGAGCACCTCACGCATTGTTTCGCGAACGGGTGTCGGCGCAAAGACGACCTCGCAAAGATCACTCTGACCTTGAGCTTGGGAGAGCGGGGCAAGAATGAGAAAGGTGAGAAGAAGAAGGCGCACAACCATGGTTTGAACGGTCATTGCACTTGAGGTGCCGTCCTCACATGAAACAAGGGAGGTTTGGACCCAAAATGGAGCCGGATTTCGGCCGCCTCCGGGGGAAAGTTTTAGACAAACTGCATCCTGACATTCCCTTCTGGAGAAAGGCGGGTATACCTGCGCCCGCATCGCACCTCCCCCCACATACCCCTGGAGTTCGCATGAAAACCGCTCTTTTGTTCGCATCCATCCTCTCGGTCTCGGCCGCCAGCCACGCCGCTTTGAAACTCAACGGCACAACGGCCCTCACCGAATGGAACACGTCGCCAGCCGGCCAAGCGCTCTTGAAGCAAGACGAAGTTTCAGCTCAAGTGAAAGTTGAAGCCGCCGGCGATCTCGCTTTGAAATTTAACGGCTACGCGCGCATCGAAGTGTGCGACGAGTACGGCCCGAGCCCGAACGGTGAACCTGAATTCGCACCTTGCGTGAAATCGCACATGACGTTTCAGCCGAAGTTCGATCTCGAGCTTCCCGTGAAGTTGACGACGACCGTTGAAGACGTCTCGGGAGTGCAGACAGCGACTCTCTCGAACAGCATCAACTCGTGCGTCGAAAATTACGACAGCCTCATTCAGCTCGCGATCCCGACGACTCCTCCGGCGAAAGCCGTCGTGAAAGCAAAGTGCGATGTTTACCTTGCATCCGCACAAGTAACGACGACAGGAAAGAGCGTGAAACTCGCTCAGTCCGAAATCCAAGCGATCGCGACGGTGTTGCTTGAAACGAAACTTCAAACAACTCACGTCATCACGGTCGAGAACGGACGCGTCTCTCAAGAAACAGCGGCCGAGATCGCCGCAGCAGCAAAGAAATTGAAGTCGGCCGGGATCGGGAACAGCGTTTACGTCACGGCAAAAGTGATGAACCGTGGTCAGACGATTGATTTGTTTAACTCAGGTCTTTCGATCGATTTGAAGTAAGTTAATTTCGGATCAAATAAAAAAAACGCGAGCCTCAGCAGCTCGCGTTTTTTTATTGCGTTAACAGGGTCGGGCGGCTTAGTTCGCTGCGCGAACCGAGGTATCGGTCGAAGCGGGCGCAATCAGTGCCGTCGAAGACGCGCGCGTCGTCGCTTCGATCTCTTCTTTTGCGACTTGCGAAGTTTCTTCGCTCCATTGCTCGCCGACGATGCGGTAGCCGTTCGATTCTTTTTTCAAGTAGAGAACCTTTTCACCGAAATCGGCGTGTTGGTCTGACGTGTACTGCTGAAGGAAGCGAACGACGACGCGGTCACGATCTGACAAAATCGTCGGGTTCGAGAGCGTCACCGTGATCGTCTTGTACTGGTTGCCGAGGCCGGTCTTAAACTTCTTCCACTGCGCTTTGTTCATGTGCTGCGACTTGAAATCGTCGGAGTACGCTTGGATGTAACGATCCATGTCTTTCGATTCCCAAGCCGAGCGCCAGTCTTCGATCCACTTCTGCAAATCGGACGATGTCTTTTCGACCTGGTTTTGCGAAGCGAGCTCCGTTTTGTTTTCGATCAGGATCGGGGTGCGTCCGAGGCGAACATACTTCGTGAGATCGAGGATGATGTCGTTACGAACGACGACGCAGCCGCTCGATCCACGCGTGAGGGGAACCGTGTCTGGAACCGAGTGAAGCCAAATGCCGTCGCCGGTTTTTCCTTCGCGGCGGTCGTAGTAGTTCGGGTAGTCCGACGTAAAAGCGCGTTTACCGTAGCGGGAGAAATCGAGCTTCGGTTGATCGAGTTGGGTTTGGAGGAAGTAAATTCCTTCAGGCGTCTTCGCGTCTCCGCGCGAGATCTTGTTGCCTTCGTTGCGGCCCATGTCGGCCGGGACTTCGGTGATTTTCTTAAGACCTGTTCCGGTCTGTTGCCAAACAGCGAGAGTGCGTGCCGATTTGTCGACGACGAACGCGTAAGCAGAATAGTACTTAGAAGCCGGCGGAAGTTGCATGAGGCTCGCGGGCACTGCCTCGCTTTGAGACGCCGTCGGTTCAGCCGCAAACGCGGGCGCTGCCACCGAAGAAACTGTCAACATCATCGCCAAAATCGGGAGACTTCTCATACGCTGATCAATCCTTGAAACGCTTATGTCGTAGTTCTGATTATGTCTTCGGTAACAGGAAATAAAAACCTAAAAAGAGCGTCAAGCCGTTAGCCGAAGGTCCGATAAGAGTTTAGACACTTACGAAGCACATGAGGATTTGAAAATGTCTGCTGCTGCCGCTCCCGCTGAAGGTCAAGAGCAAGCCCCGAAGAAGAACCTGGGTAAACTCATGCTCCCGCTCTTTGCAGCTTTAAATCTCGTTGTTTTGGGCGGAGGAGCTTTCCTGACGTACAAATCGACGATCGCTTACACGCCGCCGGAACTCACCGAGGCGCAAGCGGCACTCGAAATCAAAAAAGAACGCGAGATCGCGTCAGCTGGACCTTCGGTCATGTACTCGATGCCGGGATTTGCGGTGAACATGGCCGGCCAGCCGCGTCGCTTGATCAAAGTCGAGATGACTTTCGAGATGCTCGATAAAGACGGCTTCGAAGAAATCGTTCGCAACTCGCCGCAGGTTCGCGACCAGATCATCCGGATCTTGAACAAGAAGACCTTCGATGATGTCGAGACCATCCAAGGCAAGCTCTTCTTGAAAGACCAAATCTCGGTCGCTTTGAACCAGCAAATGAAAGCCGGCGTCGTCAAAGACATCTACTTCAACGAGTTCTTGGTTCAGTAACTCAACCGAAGTGAAAAGCGAAAATCTCGCGAAGGCGGGTGTCAGACGACACCCGTTTTTTTATTTCGATCATCTTGGGCGCGTGCTGCTCGAACCACTCAGAGCGCGGGCGCCAGTTCGTCATGATCGCGATATAGACGTCGATCGCGCACATCTCCTGTCCTAAGAAGAACGGACCTTTGATTTGCTCTTCGTAGGCCAGCCAGAGTTTTTTGCGGTGCTCATCGGTCGTGACTCTCAGTCGCGCAATCGCACTCTCGCCATCGACCCATTTCGCGGGCGTATCACCGTACGTCCACGTCGGATAAATCGCGGCCACGATCATCGTGACCCACCGTTGAAATCGAACATAATAGTTCTTCGGAATCAGCGGAGAATCGGGCGATTGCCGCTGACACCAATTCATCACAGCAAGCGTCTCGGTGAGAACCTCACCGTTCGGAAGCACGAGTGTCGGCACTTGCCCCAGCGGATTGAGTTTCGTGAGTCGCGCAAGATCGGCGGGGTCTTCGTAATTGATGACTTCTCTCGCGTACGGAATTCCGCTGAGCGCAAGGAAGCACTCGGCGATGGAGGAACCGGTACCCGGAGTCGACCAGACGGTAACGCTGTTCATGATCGAATCCTCCTAAGCAAACCGACGTTCGACGTTTTAAACGGACACGTTCACGATCATGTTCGCGTTCACGTTCGATGTATTAACGTTTGGACATTGAACGTGAACATGCTCGTGAACATGAACGCGTACGTTTAGTACGTCTAAACTTAATTCCCTTAGTAGCTCCACGGAAACTTCGCGAAGTCCCGTGCTCTCTTCTCGACGAACGCATCTCGCCCCTCGACGGCTTCGTTGGTGCCGTAGGCAAGGCGGGTGGCTTCGCCGGCGAAGAGTTGTTGGCCGACGAGGCCGTCGTCACACAAGTTAAACGCGTACTTCAGCATGCGAATGGCGGTTGGAGATTTCGTAAGGATTTCGGCGGCCCACTCGGTCGCGACTTTCTCAAGCTCGGCGTGCGGAACAACTTTGTTGACCATGCCCATATCGAACGCTTCTTGCGCGGAGTAGTTGGCGCCCAAGAAAAAGATTTCGCGCGCGCGTTTTTGGCCGACCATGCGCGCGAGGTAAGCCGAGCCGTAGCCGCCGTCAAACGATGCAACGTCGGCGTCAGTTTGCTTGAAGATTGCGTGTTCGGCTGAAGCCAATGTCATATCGCAAACGACGTGAAGGGAGTGCCCGCCACCGACGGCCCAACCCGGAACAACGGCCATCACGACTTTCGGCATGAAGCGGATCAAGCGCTGAACTTCAAGGATGTGCAAGCGGCCCAGGCGTGCAAGTTCGGCGGCCGTTGGCTCGGCTGCGCGGTCGGCGCCATCGTATTTGTAACCGTCGCGGCCACGGATGCGCTGATCGCCGCCGGAGCAAAACGCCCATCCACCATCTTTGGGTGACGGGCCGTTGCCGGTGATCATCACGACGCCGACATCGGCCGACGTGCGCGCGTGTTCGAGGGCTAGCAACAGCTCATCGACAGTTTGCGGGCGAAAAGCGTTGCGAACTTCTGGGCGATTGAAGGCGACGCGAACAAAGCCGAGACGCACGTGACGGTGATAAGTGATGTCTTTGAAATCGAATCCGTCTACGACTGTCCATTCTTTTGGATCAAACATGAAAAGCTCCGTTTAAAAGTCAGCGCCGATGGTGAAGCCGAAGAAATCGAATTCGTTTTCGGGCTCGTACAATGTTCCGGTCGTGCTCCCGATGGTGAGTTTCACGCCGTCGGATTGATCGATCTTCCATTTTTGGTAGAGCGCACCGAATCGAAGCGCCCATCGCCCGAGATCTTTGCGAACCGACGCCGTGAGACGCCCTCCGAGACCCTTGTTATGGTTCGTGACATCTGGTGCCGATGAGTCGACGTCGCTGAGGCTCGAAATCACGGTTCCGTAAACCATCAAATCGAGATCACCGGTCAACGAAAGCGACCATGTTTGATCGAAGAAGCCCGCGAGTTGAACTCCCAGCGGCAGATACACGTAAGAGATATTGCGATTGTAAGATCCTGAGCCTTGGATTTTATCGTTCAGATCGCGAAAGCCGAGACCGGCGTACGGGGTGATCGACCACGAGGGCGTGAAGTTTCGGTAGAGACCGATCGTGCCGCGTGTTTCGATGATCCAGTCGTTAGTCGGTTGCGTGTAGCGTTTGCCGGCGAGATTGCCGCCGTCGTACTTGAGTTGACCCAACAGAAACGAGGCTTCACCTTGATACTGGACACCGGAGTCGCTTAGGTAAGAGTAAATCCCTTGCACTCCCGACATAATCCCGTACTCGCGCATGAGCCCGGGCTCTTTGTAATCCATGTAGCCCGTAACGAGATTTACGCTCCACGGTTTCCAGTCGCTTTCTTCCATGACGAGTGAGCGTTTCGCTGGACCTGTTGGTGTCAGCGGTGGAGTGACCGGAACAGGCTTCACGTTTGGCGCGGCGTGCGACAAAGAGGCGAAGAAAAGGGTCGTGAGCAGAGTGGCAACAAGAGACATGCGGCTGACTCTAACGACGAATTTCTTGTGAAGGAAGCATTTCCCGCCATTGACCCATCGAGCGATGAGGTTGATGCTGTTACGGCACACGGAGGTTCATATGTTCGCACCCAAAGGATGGTTGCTGGCAGCGCTTTTGATTCCCACGATCGCGCTCGCCGTCGACGCTCCCGTTCCCGCACCGAAACCCGCTGGTGACATCGGTTCGCAGATCCAGTTTCCCGTCGAAAAATACAAACTCGCCAA
This sequence comes from Pseudobdellovibrionaceae bacterium, assembly GCA_913774795.1. GTDB lineage: Bacteria > Bdellovibrionota > Bdellovibrionia > Bdellovibrionales > JAMPXM01 > CAJYOV01. The sequence continues at coordinate 788 of CAJYIL010000649.1, read as the reverse complement.
CGGTCTGACCGTCGTTCTTCACGAAGACCACTCGGTTCCGTTGATCAGCTATCAAACGTGGTTCCGGGTCGGATCAAAAAACGAAGAGCCAGGTCACACGGGTCTCGCGCACTTGTTCGAACACATGATGTTCCGGGGCGCGAAACGTTACACAGGTGAGCAGCTCGACACCGTCCTTCAAGCGAACGGCGCCACGAACAATGCGTTTACAACGAACGATTACACGGGCTATTACGAAAATCTTCCGTCATCGAAACTTGAGCTCGTGATCGATATCGAATCCGATCGCATGCAAAATTTGAAGATCGACGGAGAGACTCTGAAAGCGGAGTTGCAAGTCGTCACGGAAGAACGTCGCATGCGCGTCGACAACAATCCGATGGGCGTGTTGAGAGAAGCGCTTTTCGGAACCGCCTTTCGCGTTCACCCGTACAAGTGGCCCGTCATCGGCTATATGAAAGATCTCGAGCCGGCCAACGTCACGGCGGAGATCGCTCAGGCCTTTCACAAAATGTATTACGCTCCAAACAACGCCATCGTCGTTGTGGCGGGTGATTTTGATTCGGCGGCTGCAAAGAAGCTGATCGAGAAGTATTACGCCGCTATTCCTTCGCAAGAGATCGCGAATCGTCCACGCTCGATGGAACCAGCGCAAACAGCCCCGCGCTCTCAGTTTTTGACGAAACCGGTTCAAGCAATGCAATTTGTACTTGCGTATCATACTCCCAAAAACGGCGACGACGAGTCTTACGCACTTGATCTTCTCGCGAACATCATGGGCGAAGGCG
>CAJYIL010000648.1 GCA_913774795.1 Pseudobdellovibrionaceae bacterium | reverse complement strand
CCGAGAAGGATGCACCAAGGTACTCGGCCTCGATCGTCGAACCGCGATCCTGAAGAATACCGATCGAGCCTCCCAGCTTTCCGGGGATCAAGAGGTCGATGACCGAATACTCTCCAACGATCGAAATCGTTTTCGCCTCCCGGTGATCGCCGCCATTCGAAAACGTCGATTGTACGACTTCTTTGGTTTTCTGCGCGGCCGTTTTCGCTTTTTCGCCGAGTGTCGGCTCATTCGTCAAGGTGGTCTCTGTGACTGTTTCTTCGACCGTCTCGGTTTTTTCGCCCGCAGGCGTAACAACGGTTTCTTTTTTAACCGTGGTCTTGGTCTTTGTTTGTTGAGCAAGTGATAACGACGGAGCGATCAGCAAAAGAGCGAGCAAAATTTTTGTCATGGCCCGACCCTAAGGGCGAGCCCGCACGAGGTCAACGAACGGCTTCGATTTCGTGATCAACTTTCGAGATCTCCATGAGCAGAACCGACATGCGGTCGTAGTCAGAGAGCGCCAGGCCCTGCCACGGCGGAAGTCCCCGAACCGGGCGTGCATCCGGATCGTCCACTAATTTTCCGCCGCGAACACGCAAAGACTTGGCTTCGCCTTTTTCCGTCCAGCGTACGTCGGCCCAAAGAAGACGAGTGATTTCTTTGGCGCGGAGATACGTCGAAGCGGCGTGGAGATAGAGCCTCTCGATTTTCTCGCAAATGTCTGCAGGCGTGTAGTCGTCCAAGACCTCTTCGCTGACGTCGCCTTCGAGTTCTTGAACGAGTTCCTCTTCGGCGATTTGAGCTTGCGCGTGCGAAGCCCGAAGAAGCCGAACGCCGAAGGCAAGATGTTGCCGCAACGTGAGAGCGTCAAGGCAGCCATGCTTTTCTTCGAAGAGCGCGTAACCCTGCTCAAGCACGGTGGCTTCGATCGGCTGATAAAAAACGTTCACGACGAGATCGCTCCGAAGCCCGTCGGCAAAAACCCGCAAGTGGTCGAGTGAGTTGAACCGGCGAAAAGGCCCGATGCAGTGCTCACCCGATGGCTCGGTACACTCGTTCGTGAGCGAGCGGTCATAGTAAAGGAGCGAGCGGTTTCCCGCCTTCAACGACACATTGTAGGGCGGGTTTAAACGTTTGATCTCATCGGATTCGATCAAAGCCGCTTCAATGGCACTTCCGCACTCGACGATTTCGAGATCCCAAACTTGAGCCATCATCTCAAGCTTTCTGGGATCACGACCCTTCTTGCCCCGAAAATAGCTGTTCACCCGATCTTTAAGACTCGTCGCTTTCCCGACGTAAAGAATTTCGCCCGACTTCGCGATCATCCTGTAAATACCGGGCTTCGACGGAAGAGCCAGTCGCTTCGCGCGTTCAACTCGGTAATCATAAGAGGATTTCACCTTCGATTCGGTCTTCGGAGGCACGACCTTCTTTTTTTTCTCAGCGAGAAAAATTTTGAGATCTTCGACAGTTTTGACCCCCGCAGCTTCAAGCGCGGGGATCAAGCCTTGCCAGATCAGATGAGTCGCCTGTACGTGCTGCGCGGCTCGTTTGATCTCACCGATGCGGTAACCAAAGAATCCGGTCAATCCCCGAATGTTTCGCGAGGGAACTTTCGGAAAAAGTCTCGAGGCGATTCGGTGAGTGCACAGCATTTCGAAAGGGAGTTCGTCCACGTTCAAGAGATCTTTGAGCCATGCCTCTTCAAATTGGGCGTAATGAACAAGCGCAATCGGCTTTTTGCCAAACTTCGATGCGGTGATGACTGCGAGCGAAAACTCATCGCGAATGTCTGAAATGGGCTTCGCGCTCTCAGCTAAATCCGAGAGGCGAATTCCTGTGATCTCGCGAACACGTGACGGAATATCGGCGCCCGCCGGGAGTTCAACGAGACCTCCCAAAACAGTGATCGTTTCTTGCGTCGACTGCACGCCTTCGGCCCAACAAAACTCGAGGAGCGAGCCGACCGACGGACGCATGCC
>CAJYIL010000647.1 GCA_913774795.1 Pseudobdellovibrionaceae bacterium | reverse complement strand
GCTTAAGCTCGATAAGCAACATTCGAATAACATTCGCGCCTAAGGCGAACGTGTGCGTTTTCATGTCACGGCGAGCGTTCTGCGCATGCCCGCAAGATCGCGATTTCGCGATGTCGCGATATCTTCCACGTCCACTGTATTGATTCTCGCAGCCGACGAACCGAAAATATTAAAGCTAGATGGTTGGTTCAGAGGGGGACGTATGCTGGAAAGTGAACTTCTTCAAAGACGTAAAGATTTCGGTCGCTGGCTTCGCGAAACACGCCGTCAGGCGCGCATTACGCAGAGTGATCTCGCAAAGCTTTTAAATTATGATTCGTCGCAGATCATTTCAAACATCGAAAGAGGCGTTTCACTTCTTCCATCCAAACGACTCCCTGACTTCGCTCGCGCAATCGGTTGTTCACTTCTCGAAATGGAAGTTCGCTATTTCCAGTGCTCGGCGCGCAACACCTCAGAAAGTCGTATGCCGGATCTTCTGATGAAATATCTCCCGCTCATTGAAGCGATGGAGTTCGGACGCGGATCGGACGAAGACGTCTTACGCGCGATTAAATACGCGCGCGAGAGCGCCGCCGCGAAGGCTGCCCAGTCGCAGTCTCTGGAGGCGCCCCCCAGTCGACCAAGCCCGCTCCAAATCGTGAAACAGGCTTGAGGTTTAGAGCTGGGTCTTACAGTGCATCAGAAATTCTGAACGCGTTCTCGAATCCGTCTTGAACGCTCCTCGTAAATCACTTGTGACGGTCGTCGACGAGTGATCCTCGATCCCGCGAGAAATCACGCAGTAGTGTTTCGCATTGATGTGAACCGCGACGTCTTCTGTTCCCAGAACATCTTCAAGACAATCGGCGATTTGCTTCGTTAAGCGCTCTTGCACTTGCGGGCGACGCGCAAAGAAATCGGCGATGCGATTGATCTTCGAAAGACCGATCACTTTGTCTTTCGGGATGTACGCGATCGTCGCTTTACCGTCGATCGTCACGAAATGATGTTCGCAAGTCGATACGACCGCGATATCACGGATGACCAGCATCTGATCGTAGCTCATCTCGTTTTCGATCGTCGTGATCTTCGGGAAGTTGTCTGTGTTGAGCCCTCTGAAAATTTCGTTCACGTACATGCGCGCGATGCGGGCCGGCGAGTCTTTCAGCGAGTCATTCGAAAGATCCATACCCAGGGTCGAAAGAACGTCTGTGAAGAGCTCCGTGAGCTTGAGAATCTTCTCATTGTCGCTGAGGCCGTTATCGATCGTCGGCGTCGGCGTTACGCGCGACAAGATGTCCTTCATTCTTGTGTCAAACGTCTTCGTCATGCCCTTGTGCCCTTCTCGCGGCAGCGGTAAAATCGTCGGGGTCAGGAGGCCCCAAATGCCAGCACCAACCTCGATCGGAAGCCCCCAATCAGTCAAGTTGACGATTGGTCCCTACCGCATAAAGCCGATCCCGACCGGCGTGTTTGGCCTCGATGGAGGCGCCATGTTCGGGACAGTCCCGAAGGTGCTCTGGGAGAAAACCAACCCGGCCGACGATCACAACCGAATCGAGATGGAAGCCCGCGCGCTTCTTCTCGACGGGGGACCTGGTCAGAGAATTTTAATCGACTGCGGAATCGGCGGCGATTTTGTCGCGAAGTACGGCGAAAAATTCGGCCCCAAATTCGCGGAGATGTTCTCGGTGAGCGACACGAGCTCCGTCGAAAAATCTCTCGCGACTCACGGGCTTACCACGCGCGACATCGACCATGTCATCCTCACGCATTTACACTTCGATCACTGCGGTGGCGCCACGAAAGCCGACGCCAATGGAAAACTGATCCCGACGTTTGAGAACGCTCGCTACTACATTCAAAAAGAAAACTACGACACCGCGGTGAGACCGAACCTCCGCGAAAAGGCCTCGTACTACGCTCCGAATTTCGAACCGCTTCGCGAAGCAGGCGTGCTCGAATTCTTGCAAGGCGGTGTCGAGAATCTTTTGCCAGGAGTGAGCGTTCAAACAACAAACGGCCACACCCACATGCAGCAGGTCGTGAAAGTCACCGACGGACGCGAGACGCTTCTCTATTGCGGTGATCTCATTCCGACATCGACCCACGTGCGGCTCGCGTGGGTGATGGGATATGACCTTGATCCGTTGACGATCATCGACGAGAAACGCGAGGTCCTCGCGCAGGCCGCAGAAGGCCACTGGACACTCTTCTTCGAACACGACCCTTACGCCGATGCGGCGCGAGTCACGGCGTCGAAGGGAGACTATCAGGTGACCGAGCGTCTTTCGCTCGTTTGACTCCCGTGTCCTAGACCTCATCGGTCCTTAAGTCCCGTCGTGTGTTTGACAGGACTGACCGAACAGAAGACGTATGGACACTCAATACAAAAATCGAAGTTCCCTTGTATTGCTCCTCGCATGTGCAACAGCTTTTGCGTCGGCGTGCATGCCGACAGAATTCCGTCAGATCCCGTCGTCAAGCTCGACGAAGAACGAGGTTCCTGATCCCGTGCCGACGGCCGTTCCTCAGCGCCCGACGGTGAGTCAAACCGATTCGTTCACGCAAGATGAGTCAGCCGGCAAAGTCGATATCCTTGTCGTCAACGACAACTCGTACTCGATGGAAGTCGAACAAAAGAAAATGGCCGAGCGTTTTCCTTCGTTCGTCAGCGCCCTGGGCGATCTCGATTATCACATCTCGATGACCACGACCGATATTGATTCATCGAGCCCGAAACTGAATCTCGGCGGCCGCGTCGTCGAGTGGACCGGCACGACTTCAAAACTTCTGACTCCGCAAACCGTGAAAGCGAGCGACGTTTTCAAAAACACGATCAAACGCTCTGAAACGATTGGATGCGTGGCCCGCGGCGACTGTCCATCGGGTAACGAGCAGCCGTTAAAAGCCACCATCTTGGCGATGGATCAGCGCTTAAAGGAGAATGCCGGTGTTTTCAGAGACGGCGTCGATCTCGCGGTCGTCGTGCTCTCAGACGAAGACGAGATGAGCAACGGCCCCGTTGAAGCGACAAAGCCCGCAGACGTGATCGCGGCTTTCAAATCGCACTTCGGTGAATCGAAACGCCTTCGTGTCTTTGGTATCGTGATTCAATCTGGAGACGCCGCCTGCCGCGCTCTTCAGCTCGCACAAACCGAAGGTGGAAACGGCGCCTTCTACGCGACCCATGTCGAAGGCCTCGCCAAACTAACTGGCGGCTCAACGAATTCAATTTGTGATTTGGATTACTCGAAATCGCTGTCAGATATTTCGAAGTCAGTTCGTAAGCTCGTCGGAACTTTCGAGCTTTCGAGTCTTCCGCTCGGTGGCTCGGTGAAGGTGAATTTTACTCCGAAACCATCGAAGCCAATCACGTTCCATGTCGAAGGTAAAAACTTGATCTTCGACAACCCGCCTGCCGCCGGAACGAAAATCGACGTCACATACGACTCTGCCCAGTAAACTGAAGTGCGGCCGAGCGGCTCATGCCGCATCAAGCTACCGCTTCTCTTCTCACCCTCCCTTTGGTTCGCTTGAGCCTTGGGAGGGTGAGAAGAGAAGCGGTAGCTTGATGCGGCATGAGCCGCTCGGCCGCACTTCAGTTTACTGGGCAGAGTCGTATGTGACGTCGATTTTCGTTCCGGCGGCAGGCGGGT
>CAJYIL010000646.1 GCA_913774795.1 Pseudobdellovibrionaceae bacterium | reverse complement strand
CGGCGATGTGATAGCCGGAGATCGAGACCGAATAGAAATTCTGCACCTTGTGCTGAACGAAATATTCCTGGATGTCGCCCATCATTTTCAGAGCGAAGTCGATCGAGAAGATGCAGGTGTTCTGCCCTTGATCTTCTTTCAAGATGTCGGCTTGAACGGTCCCGCGAACTGTTTGAAGCGTTTCTTCGCGAAGAGTGGCGAGTTCATTTTCAGTGAGCGCGCGGCCCAGCTCGGCCGTTTTCTTCTCCACGTTTTGATCGATCGCCGTATTCATGAAAAACGCGAGGATGATCGGCGCAGGACCGTTGATCGTCATCGAAACCGAGGTGGTCGGAGACGTGAGATCGAAGCCGGAGTAGAGATCTTTCATGTCCTGGAGCGTGCAGATGCTGACACCCGACTCACCGACTTTTCCGAAGATGTCAGGGCGTTCATCCGGATCTTGTCCGTAGAGAGTCACCGAATCAAACGCGGTCGAAAGACGTTTTGCGGGCTGACCTTTTGAAACGTAGTGGAAACGACGATTCGTGCGCGAAGGTCCGCCTTCGCCCGCGAACATGCGCGCCGGATCTTCACCTTCGCGTTTCAGAGGAAATACGCCGGCCGTGTACGGAAAATCCCCCGGCACGTTTTCAAGACGCAAGAACGTGAGGCGATCGCCCCAGTCTTTGAGCTTCGGGGTCGTGACTCGGCGGATTTTTGTTCCGCTTAAGGATTTTCGTACCAAGGGCTGACGAATTTCTTTTCCGCGAACGGTGTAAACGTACTCATCGCCTGCGTAAGCTTCCATGAGTTTTTGCCAGCCCATCAAAGCCGCGAAGTTCGCTTCTCCGAGTTCAGAGCGCAGTTTCGTCGTCGTCGATTCGGCGTTTGCGACCAAAGCGGCCGTTGTTGGATCCGCCTTTAGATTCTCGATCGAACCTAAGAGCGACGCTTTCGCCGCGAGTTCGCGCGTTTCTTTTTTATACGAACGAACCGTCGCCGTGATTTCGGCGAGATAGTTCTGACGCTCAGGGGGAACAATCGTCTTGCGCGTAACGCCCTTGATGGCCGAGCGGTAGTCGTTCGAGAGCGTCCACGGATGATCTTTTTGTTTGGCGGCGAGAACGTCGGTGAGCCCGAAGAAGAGTTTGTTCACGCCTTCGTCGTTAAACTGCGCGGCCTGCGTGAGGTAAACTGGCAAAGCGTCGTCATCGCCAATCGACAACTGCTTGCGCGAGCGACGGTACTGCTTACGCACGTCTCTGAGTGCATCGAGTGATCCGCGGCGATCGGCTTTGTTGATCGCGATCAGATCGGCGAAGTCGATCATGTCGATCTTCTCGAGCTGCGACTGGGCGCCGAATTCGGATGTCATCACATAGAGTGAGAGGTCGCTGATCTCAGTGATGGCGTTTTGGGCCTGACCGATGCCTGACGTTTCTGCGATCAAAAGATCGAAGTCGAGCGTCTTCATGTAGGTGAGCATTTTCGGTAGGGCATCGGCGATCTCTGAGCCTGACCCACGAGATGCGACCGAGCGCATGAACGCCCCGTTTCTCGAAAGCGAGTTCATACGGATGCGGTCGCCGAGGAGCGCTCCGCCCGTACGACGTTTCGATGGGTCGACGCACACGACACCAATGCGGATTCCGGGGTATGCGTTTAGGAATCGCTGGAGAAGTTCGTCGACGAGCGACGATTTGCCCGCGCCACCGGTGCCGGTGAGACCGAGAACGAGTGGGGCTGAGCGATCTTTTTTTCGAGTAAAGCTCGCAAGATCAGAAAGC
>CAJYIL010000645.1 GCA_913774795.1 Pseudobdellovibrionaceae bacterium | reverse complement strand
ATCTAAAGCGCTGAGGTTGACGCGTAAAATTTGGGTATCGGGGCTTGTGACAACCCCGAACGCCTGACCGAGATCGACCCGGTAAGAGCGGAGTGTGTGGGGCGAGTATGATTCAATATTCTCTAATGAGTCTAAAAACTTAGCGACGTAAGGTCGTAGGGGCGGAATCGCCTTCGCTGCCGTTTTTTGTCGCCCCAAGAGGTACCTCTTACAACTTTTTCAACGCAATGCGAAATATTTCTTGCACGTTTTACCAGGACCCTGTACTTTCGTCCTCGTTGACGCAGCGTTTCAAAACGAGACGAAGGGCGGGTCGCAATCCCGACCTTAAGCTTTCGTTAAGAAACGTGAAACACCCTAACTCCCACCAGGCGGTACGTATGTCTCAGTTCGAAAGCTCGCTCCCAGGCGGATCAGTCCTCCCAGTCGGCTCAAACCTCGACGACGCAGCAAAAACGCAACTCGGCAACCAAGTCGCAGCCGCGACAACTGGCGCCGTCACCGCTGGTAGCGATTCGAAGACGATCGTTTACAAATCAGAAGTCATGAAACAACTCATGAAGATGATCGACCGCGTAGCTCCATCTAACGCGACAATCCTCACTCTTGGCGAGTCCGGAACAGGTAAAGAGCTCATCGCTCGCGCCGTTCACGATCGTTCAACTCGTCGTAACAAGCCATTCGTCGCGATCAACTGCGGTGCTCTTCGTGAAACTCTCCTCGAATCAGAACTTTTCGGTCACGAAAAGGGCTCGTTCACGGGCGCGTACACTCGCAAGATTGGTCTCGCTGAAGCAGCCAACGGCGGAACACTCTTCCTCGACGAAATCGGTGAACTCTCGCCAGGAATCCAAGCGAAGCTCCTTCGCTTCATCCAAGAAGGTGAAATCTTCCGCGTCGGCGGTAAAGATCCAATCAAAGTCGACATCCGTCTCATCTCGGCAACGAACCGTGAGTTGGATCAAGAAGTGGCTCGCGGCAACTTCCGTGAAGATCTCTACTACCGTATCAACACGATCACGGTTCACTCGCCACCGCTCCGCCGTCGTAAAGAAGACATCCCGCTTCTCGTTGAATACTTCCTCATCAAGGGCAACGCGCGTTTCATGAACCGCGGCCGTCAGATGTCGGAAGACGCGATGAAGATCCTCACTCGTTACGACTGGCCAGGTAACATCCGTGAATTGCAAAACGTTGTTGAGCGTTTGCAGATCCTCTCGGATGGCCACACCATCATGCCGGGTGATTTGCCAGAGAACATCACGAACCCAGAGCAAAAGATCGTGACAGACGACTACGATCCGACAACGACTCTCTATGAATTGGAGAAGCGTTACATCTTGAAAGGTCTCAACTACTTCGACGGCAACAAGACACAAGCCGCGAACGCATTGGGTATCACGATCAAGACCCTCTATAACAAACTCCACGAGTACGGCGAGTTCGAGAAGTACGCTGTTCACTCGAAGCCAAAAGCCTAACCGGCGGTAGGTCCTTACTTTCCGGTGGGATGGTCTCTTGCTTTCCGGAAAAGAGCGGCTCACTGAAGAAGGCTTCCCAAAGGCGTGCGAT
>CAJYIL010000644.1 GCA_913774795.1 Pseudobdellovibrionaceae bacterium | reverse complement strand
CGACTTCGGCACGCGGGATGTCTCGACACTCGCCGTGTTCACGCGAGATCGACAAGTCTCGCGAGCCGGAGCGCCGGGCGCGCTCACGAGCGATCTCGTCTCGACCGCTCTCTTCTTTCAGCCCCCGACCGCAAATACGTTCGGCGTGCTCTACTTCGCTCTCGGTAACGGGCCCCTCGCTCCAACCCGCGATCAACTTCATTTTGACGGTCTCGTTCGCGTGCGCATTCGCAACATGACCACCTATTCGCCAACGGGAGCAAGCCCGACAAGCGGCGATCCTGTCACTTCCTTCGACATGGAGCTGACCTTCCGAAGATTCATGGGCGCTATTCCTCCGGACCGACGCATGTTTTGCCCACAAGCCCATCTCGATGCTTGCCCGGGGATCGGAGCCTTCCATGACGTCGCAAGGCTCTTCAAAGTTAACTTACGGAATAACGTTTTGGCGGAGAGCCCGAACTCTCCAAATGCCGCGGGCACCGTTCTCGGTGGACGCATGTACGACCTCGTTCAGTTCTTCTCGCTCAACGTTCCAGGAGAGATTCGGTGAAAACGATTCGCAATCAAGATGGACTCGTGATCCTTCCTTTTTGTTTAGTCATGGCGGCCATCCTCGCCGGCATTTTCATGTACGCTTCAAGCCGCTCCAACGCACTCATCGAAAAAGTGGGCCGCGCTCAAGCCAGATCTTATGGTAACCAACTGGCCGTGAAGTTCGGTCAACGTCTTCGCTGGTCTTACGATGCCGCTCGCGCTGATGCGGCGAACCCGGCGCTTCAGCTTTGCACGAGCAATGGCGGAGTGATCACTCCGCTCAATGGCGTGAGTCTTTGTTTGATTAACGATCAGGTCTGCGTCCAGCACCCGCAAGTCCCCGCGCAAACCGTTTGCGTCAAGCGCAGCGACTCTTCACTAGTCGCATTTAACCCGCACCCTCGAGATCTTTGGGTCAACCTCGCCCACGCGTTCGTGCCATCCGCCTTCGCACAAAACCTCAACGTTCCCGCAGCACCTGCTGCCGCGTCGACCAACATCAACTTTACGCCCAATCCGACTTGTGTCGGAGGGGACTGCGCCGCCCGATGTGGAGTCAATGCCGACTGTGTATCGATTCGTTTTTGTTCGCTTGTCGGAACGTGTACCGCCAACCAACATGTCTGGCAGACGATCGCTTTCATTCGCTAAAGGACGCCCCGCTCATGAAAGACAACCGCAAATTTTTCTCAGTTTCTGATCGCAAGTTTCAAAGCGAATTCGTCGGCCTGATGGTTTTCGTAACAACCTCTTCGACCCTCGTGATGCTGGTCGGAACATGGTTTATGACGCAAAAATTTGCGACGATGGCGGCTCAGCTCCCCTCCAGCTCCGGCGCTCTTGAGAGCGACATTAACTCCCAAATTGCGCAGGTCTGGTGGCTCATGATTGGCGCTGCTTTGATTGCGTGCATCTCCAACGCCATTTTCGGTTTTTGGTTTTCAAAACGTCTCTCGGGAATCGTTTACCGCGTCACCAGAGATCTCAATCGTTTCATGGATGGTGAGACCGTGGAGAAGATCGTTCCACGGGAGGGAGATTTTTTCTTGCCGATGGTCGATGCGGTTAATCGTGTTATTGAGCATAAGAAAAATTAGAGCCGTTCGAACTTTTCTCCTCTTGTCGGCGCCTGACTCGCTCGCCTAAGTCTGAAGAGACGGAGGATGCGCGATGCTTCTGCTCTTGATGTTTTCGTTTTTCACGCTGGCCGAAACCAAAATGCTGGTTCCTCAAAGCTTCAGCCCGATTGCGATTGACGTGAACCCACTGCGTCTTCCGAGTCAGTCGCCATTCAAAGCTCTCGAGAAAAAGTTCGACCGCGGCCGCACGGTCGAGATCGGCGAACTCAAAGGTTGGTACGCAGGCCGCTGCTTTTACGTCGACACACCCTCGCACGCGGTGGCCACCCTTCTAGCCGCCGATGCAGATCCGTTGACACTGACAAACGGTCCCGCCTTCTCAGCGCCCGAATATCGCCACATCACTCCACTCGTCGATACGACGGCATCGGCAACAAAATTCGACAAGGGAAGAATCGACGTGACGACGATTCTAAAAAAATCAAGACCGCTGAACGCTTTTCCGATTCGTCAGCACGACGAGATGATCGTGCAGGGTTACCGCACGCGTGATCTCGAGTCGCGCGTCTACCGTCTGAGAAAAAGCGAGGGCTATCTCATTCTGCGGCTTGAGTGCGCCGAGGTTCATTATTGTTCGAATTATTCAGGATGGATTTCGAATAGGTTTCTTGCGTACGAGGGTGAGGCTGTCGCGTACTGCTACTATTTTAAAAAAGTGCGGTAAAACATCTCGGCGCGTTTCATATTCGTCACAGCACTCTCACGAAAAGTTCGCGCGCGTGAATTCTCGGTCGGCTGTACGTTAGAAGAAGAGGTGTTTATGAAGTCACTCTTTGCGATCCTGATCGCACTCTTTTCGATCTCGGTGCGCGCCGATGTCCAAACGGTCCCGAACGTCGATCTCAATCGCTACTTGGGCAATTGGTATGAAATCGCCGCGATTCCGCAATCGTTCCAAAAAAAGTGCGTTCGGGGAACGATGGCGGAGTACCGCACGACCGACGATGGTTTCATTCAAGTGTTGAATAGCTGCATTGAGGCCGATGGCTCACGTTCGATCGCCGAAGGACGAGCAAAAGTGATTGACCCGACGACGAACGCAAAACTCAAGGCGACATTCGTCAAACTCATCGACTGGATTTTCACCTTCGGAGGAGACTACTGGGTGATCGATCTTGCGCCCGACTACCACTCTGCCGTCGTGGGACACCCGACTCGCGAGTACGGGTGGATCCTTTCACGCACCCCAAAACTCGAAATTTCTGAGCTGAAAGAGATCGAGCATCGTTTAAAGGCTCAGGGCTACGACACATGTCAGTTGATCACGACTCTCCAAGACGGTGGATTCACCGAGCGAAAGCCTCTCTGTCACGTGAACTCATTCGTTTTGTGATAGCGGAGTTCGATCACGCCGGACCGAAATGTCTGGGTGCTCTTAAGCGTCATTCCAAACGGTCGATCAAGATTCGCTTGCTCAAATAGACGACGCCCGTGTCCAACAATCACGGGATGAACGACCAGTCGAATTTCATCGATCAACCCGAGCTTAAGAAGCTCTGAGGGAAACGTGATCCCGCCGGTTGAAATGTCTTTTCCCGATTGTTGCTTGAGAGCGAGG
>CAJYIL010000643.1 GCA_913774795.1 Pseudobdellovibrionaceae bacterium | reverse complement strand
CGCGAGTACCGTTCAGGCTCGTGCACGTTCGGTAGCACGTGGGGCACTTACGGCCGTTCGGTTTGGGTGAATCACGGTTGCGCGGCCCGCTTCGAAGTGACCATCGACGGGGGCGTGCAGCCGCCGCTTCCTCCGCCCGGACCTCGTCCGGCGCCGATTCAAAGCGTCGATTGCCGTTGGAACAACGTGAACTGGCAACCCTTCTACCGCGTGACGAATCAGTGGATCGGTCGCCCGGGTTTCGGTTTCCAAGACGCGAACGCTTGCACGCAGACGGTTCAGATGTCGCGTCGTAATGCGGTCTGCAACTGGGTCGGCAACGGATTTACACCGTACGACATCGAGAGCAATCGCGAATTGATTTTCGCTGCGTATCCAGACCTTGCGTCTTGCTACTCAGCTCTTTAATCTAAGAACCCTAATTGAGTGAGTACGCCGGTACTCGTTCATCTCCAGAGCCCTATGCAGACTCCAACTGCATGGGGCTTTTCTTTTTTCGGCACCCCTGCGCCCTGCACGGCGAAGGTCTGATGGACCAACGGCCGAACTTTAATTTCACGCGACGAAGGTCTGGGTTTTTCATAGTCGATGGTCGCGTTTTCAATACGAAGGTCTAGTTTAGACTGGTCGATGGTCTAGTTCTCCTAGACGAGACTTAAGACTGCCAGGACCTCGCCGAAAGGTTTGTTGTCAGCAACGTCAACGAACGTGAGTGAGTGAGACGGCGAGCGAGGCGATCGAGTGTGACTGCGAGATCGACAAGCGATGACCCATCGAGCAAGCGAGCGAACGCGAGCGAAAACTGTCGTGTTCAACAAACCAAATGGCGCCATGGAATTCCTAGGCGCTCGCCGGCCGGTGCTCTGTAGGGGAGCCGACGCCTCAGCGCATGTGATGGATCGCGTGCTTTAAAAGAAGGAGTCCCAAATGGGATTACGTATCGCTACGAACATTGCATCTATCAACGCTCAACGTACATTGGGTACGACAGGCCGTGAAACATCCAAGGCCATGTCACAGTTGTCATCGGGTTCACGCATCACGAAAGCCGCCGACGATGCGGCCGGTCTCTCGATCTCTGAAGGTTTGAAATCGCACATCCGCGGTTACCAACAAGCGAGCCGAAACGCCGCTGACGGTATCTCAATGGTGCAAACGGCAGAAGGTGGCCTCGGTGAAATTTCGAACATCCTCACTCGCTTCCGTGAGTTGGGTGTCCAAGCCGCCTCTGACACGGTTGGTGATGAAGAACGTGGATTCATCAACAAAGAAGTCCAACAACTCAAAGACGAAGCGCAACGTATCGCGAAGTCGACACGCTTCGGTAAAACGCAACTTCTCGACGGTTCGGGTGGTCGCTTCGACTTCCAGGTCGACGTCAACAACGACGACTTCAATGACCGAATTGGTTTCGACTCGGGCGAACAGAACGCAACGGTCGCAAACCTCGGTGTCGATGGTATCGACTTCTCTTCAAAAGAAGGGGCGCGCCAAGCTCTCGACACCCTCGATAAAGCACAGACGCAAGTGAACGGCTACCGAGCGAATTTGGGCGCGATCCAAAACCGCTTGATCTCGACAGGTGAGAACCTCTCGGTCTCGATCGAGAACTTGTCGGCCGCAAACTCGCGCATTCGTGATACTGACGTCGCCCAAGCGTCGGCGGATCTCGCGAAGTCGCAGATCTTGAACTCGGCTGCGGTCTCGGTCTTGGCTCAGGCGAACCAATCGGGCGCGGGCGCACTGAAGCTCTTGTAATGTGATGGCCGGGTTTGCCCTGTCATTCACATCTGACGGAGTCGACTAAACAAAATGAATCGATAGGGAAGGGCTCCTTCCCTTCCCGGTACCTCACCTACCTCGGGCTGCTTCACGGCGGCTCGAGGGTACTTAAGGCCGGGAGAGTCAGAGCACGTTAGTCCAGATTTGAGACGCGAACGTTAAGCGAGTCATCGAGAGATCCCGATAAGACTTGTGATGAATATCAAGGGATTGATCGGCAACGTGATTCCGATTCGACCGCAGAAAGCTGAGGAGGCGAAAGCCAAAACAGCCTTCGACGCGGACAACGAAAAGGAAGGCAACGGGCAAAGTTCAAGCGGCGGAGATCAGCGCCGGAGAAACTTAAGCCCCGAGGAAATCGCGGACGCCGTCAAAAATTTAGAGAATCTCGAAGGCGTGAAAAACAATGGCCTTCGTATTCGCGCCGAAACAAACGACGGCGTGACAGTCGTTTACGTTGAAGACCGCGACGGCAAAGTCGTTCGCCGCATTCCCGAGTCGGAACTCTCACTTCTCGGCGGAAGCAAAGAGAAGCAGACGGGCCGACTGCTCAACAAGGCTCTTTAACGAGCATTCATTACGTTTGGCGTGCAGCTGAATTGCTCTTTTCGTCTGACGACAAATTCCCAATCTTCATTCGTAAAAGCACGTCGATCTTGATCGACCTTCAAGAATTGAACGGCCAGCTTACGAACGCCAATGCGCAAAATTCTAGGATTCTGTTCGCGTGAGAGAAGGATCTCGATTTGCTCGAGCGGTCGCTGATCGGGCCGGTCAATCGCACTGAGGACTTCCTCGTTG
>CAJYIL010000642.1 GCA_913774795.1 Pseudobdellovibrionaceae bacterium | reverse complement strand
CAGGCCGACGGCCAAACGACTCTCGACCAAGTCGAAGAACTCAAAATCGAGGGTCAACTGATTGCGTATAAATTAACTTACTCTGAGCGTGCCTGGGAGACCTCGCTCTGCGAGAGCCACGGTCAGCGCGCCGCAAACGCAAGCCTCGAGGGTTGCACAGAGGGCCGCATTCACGAGAGTAGTTTCGTGTCACCAGATTTAAAGAGCTGGGTCCGCGACCCCGAGAACTTCGCCGATTTTGAAGAGAATTGAGTTATTCTCGTAACGCTCCCTCCACGGAATCAAGACCCCTCTTAAAACTCTAAATGGCATAGTTGTCTGCAGAATCCCTGATTAGAAGAGGGGAAGGAGACTTACTATGGCAATGAATACGCAAACTCCAAGCAACGGTCGCGAAACTCCGAAAGGTCATCCTCGCGGAAGCGGTAACGATAAGAATTCCGATACTCGTCGTCTCGTCAGCGAAGACAACATGCAAGACAAAACGGTCGAAGACAGTTTTCCTGCAAGCGATCCTCCCTCGCAAACACCGATGACCGGCGCCAAACAAGTTCGCAACGATCTGCCGAAAAACTTCAAAGACGACGCTCAGGCGCAGTTTGAATACGGCCGCCGCACAGAAGCTAAGACGCTTCACTTCGATCCGAGCACAAATCGCCTCAACCACGGTAATCCGGATGTCGGCGATATCGATCTCGGAAATATTGAGGCTGACAAGCCAGCGCAAAAAGACGACGACGATCACTACGACTAAAACCTTGGTCCTGATCGATAAAAAAAACGCGGCTCGAAAAGCCGCGTTTTTTATTGTCGTTGTCGAAGCGAAGTCCGAAACTCGAACGATGACAAAACTCCTCGCAATCCTCCTCGTCGTTTTTGTTACTGGTTGTTCGACTCCCGCACAAAAACCGGAAGGCGAGCTCTCATACGAACTCACGTTCGAAGTCCCTGTCATGAATTCGCCGGAGATGATCGACCAGCCGACCATCGTGCTGGTTTCCATCGACGGCTACCGCGCCGATTACAACGCGCTTTTCAATCCACCTCACTTGCGCGCGATCGAAAGAGAAGGTGCCAGCGCGAAGTCGCTCAAGCCGAGTTATCCGAGCAAGACCTTCCCGAATCACTACACGATCGTTACCGGTATGACGCCAGCGCATCACGGGATCGTCTCGAACGATTTCTACGATGAAAAAACCAAGCGCAGCTTCGCGCTCGCCGATCGAAGTGCCGTGCGTGATGGAAGTTGGTATTTGGCCGAGCCGATCTGGGCGCTGGCGCAGCGATCAGGACTCCGGACCGCCAGCTATTTCTGGGTCGGAACAGAAGCGAACATCGGCGGCGTTTATCCTAACTACTATTATAACTACAGCGAACAAGTCCCGAACTCCCAGAGAGTCGACCGCGTTATCCAGTGGATGAAACTCGCGCCTGAGTTGCGTCCTCATTTGATCCTTCTTTACTTTTCGGATGTCGATACGGCGGCTCACGCGTTTGGCACGAAATCTCCGCAACTCAGAGAGGCTGTTGCAAATGTTGACGTGCAAATCGGCCGTTTACGAGAAGCGGTGAAAGCTCAAGCGAACACAAACCTCGTTGTCGTTTCGGATCACGGAATGCAGGATCTCGATCCCCAGAAGGTAGCTCTCGTCGATGAATCAAAAGATGTTGCAGACCTCCTCCCTAAATTTAAGGTGTATGGGCGCGGACCTCAAATGCAATTGTACT
>CAJYIL010000641.1 GCA_913774795.1 Pseudobdellovibrionaceae bacterium | reverse complement strand
TTCCGAGCTTGATAGCCACCCCCTTTTATTATTGCCGAAATCTAGTTTCGACAGTTGGCGCGCCAGGTAGGGGTAGCGTCAAGCTTTTCGCCGATCAGTGCAATGGGTTCCATCTCCGGCATCGACGGCCTCGTCTTCCCACCCGGGCAGACGTTTCGGTTCGGCAGCCTCGACTTCGTCACCAACAACTTCGGCAAGATTTCTCTCCTCGACTCGGAATCAGACCAGTCGGGAGAGAACCGGATTTCGGTCCCGTTTGGATTCCCGAACGCGGCTGAAAGCTACTTCAAGACCATCTCAACCGAGTCGGCTTCAAACCACTCGGCCGAGATCGCATCTTCTCCAACGTCATCAGATCGAGATGATGGGGCTTACCCACCGATCCTAATGAAGCTCCCCGACGATTTGGCGGCCGTCTTCACCACCACAGCGTACCCATCCCGTAGGCCTAGGCGGAAGTCGGCTTCAACACCGATCTCGCCTAGCTCCAGGGAAGTCGGCGTCATCCTCCAGCCACTCGGCTCAGTTTCGACGGACCAGCTGGATGGCTACTGGAGCTCTCCCGCCGTCGACTCGCGTCCGACCGAGATCGTGGAGTACAATGAGTTCGGCTTTCGCAACAACGACCCGTATCTCGATGACTTCGATGAAAGCCTAGAAGACAACTACACCCTTCTCTATTTCGGCGTCTTTATGGCCGATAACAAGACGGAGGAGCAACGCCAAGCCCGGAAAACCGAAGCACGACGCGAGGCCAAGCGACGCCGACTGGAGGAGGAGCGTCAAGTACAAGAACAAGAACGACTACGGCGTGAGCAACAGGAGCGTGAGCGGGCTGCAAAGGAGGCTGAAGACCGGCGGCTACGAGCCTTGGAAGCAGGGCGCCGAGCGCGTGATCATATCGGCCAACAAGACGTTGAGGGGACACCGGTTTTCCGCACCCCACAACAGAATGCTGTTGCCGCAGATCGGAAGAGCGTCGTGTAGGGAAAGAGTGTTCTGAAACGT
>CAJYIL010000640.1 GCA_913774795.1 Pseudobdellovibrionaceae bacterium | reverse complement strand
ACGTTTGCCGAGTTTTGGCCTTACTACCTGCAGGAGCATTCCAAACCTGCAACCAAGTGGATCCACTTCATCGGAACAACCCTCGCGGTCGTGACGTTGATCGCGGGCCTCATCACCGGCGTCTGGTGGCTCTTTCTCGTGATGTTCGTTGCCGGTTACGGCCCGGCTTGGTACGGCCACTTCTTTGTCGAGCACAACCGCCCGGCGACATTTACATATCCGTTCTGGTCACTCGCAGCTGATTTTAAAATGTGGTTTTACATGCTCACAGGTCGCATCCGTAAATGAAGTTTTTCAAGCCGCTTTATGGCCGTGTTTTGATTGCGATGATCGCCGGCGCTCTGATCGGGGCCTTTGCGCCAACTCAAGGCGTGCAATTGAAAATTCTGGGTGACCTCTTCATCAATCTCGTGAAGATGATCATCGGTCCCGTCATTTTCTGCACGGTCGTTCTCGGTATCGCAGGAACAGGCGACATGAAGAAAGTGGGTCGCGTCGGAGGCAAAGCGCTTCTCTACTTCGAAGTCGTCTCCACCTTTGCGCTTGCGATCGGTCTCGTCGTCGTCAACATCTTGAAACCTGGATCGGGATTCAACGTGAAACCGCAAGACCTCGATCCATCGCTCATCGCTGATTACCAACACAAAGCTGCGGCCACCTCTGCTCTCGATATCTTCACGCACATCATCCCGAAAACGTTCGCCGACGCCTTCAGCGGAAACGGCGATCTCTTGCAAGTGTTATTGATCGCCATCCTGTTCGGATACGCGCTCAGTCACGTCGGTGAACACGGAAAGCCCGTTTACACTTTCATCCAGTCCCTCTCCCATGTCTTTTTCAAAATCGTAAACGTGATCATGCTCGCGGCTCCCGTCGGCGCATTCGGCGCAATGGCTTTCACGATCGCGAAGTTCGGACTTGGTTCGCTTGCACCGCTTCTCAAGCTCATGGGCTGCTTCTATCTCACGTGCCTTCTCTTCATCGCGATCGTCCTCGGTTCGATTGCTTGGTACGTCGGCTTCAGCGTTTGGCGATTCATCAATTACATTCGCGACGAACTCTTGACGGTTCTCGCGACTTCATCGAGCGAGTCAGGGCTTGTCCCGCTGATGGAGAAACTCGAGCGATTGGGCTGCAGCAAATCGACCGTCGGTCTCGTCGTACCGGCGGGCTATTCTTTCAACCTCGACGGTACAAACATTTATCTGACGATCGCCGCGATTTTCGTCGCGCAGGCGATGAACATTGAACTCACCCTCGGTCACCAACTCTCGCTTCTGCTCGTCGCGATGGTAACAAGCAAAGGGGCTTCAGGCGTCACCGGCGCTGGATTCATCACTCTTGCGGCGACCCTTGCGGTCGTTCCCGAGGTGCCCGTCGCGGGCCTCGCGCTCATTTTGGGCATTGATCGATTTATGTCTGAAGCCCGCGCTCTCACGAATATCATCGGTAACGGCGTCGCCACACTCGTCATCTCGAAGTGGGAGAACGAGCTCAACGTGGTGCATCTCCGTCACGAACTCTTGAAGCCTGTTTCGGTCACGCAACTCGAAGGATAACCGTGGAACTCGATTCGATCCCCGTCTTCGTCAAAGTCGCTCAGCTCGGAAGTTTCACAAAAGCCTCAAAAGCTCTCAGCATGCCGAATACGACAGTCAGTGCGAAAGTCGCTCAGTTAGAGCGGCACCTCGGCGTCACACTTATTCAACGTACGACCCGAAAATTGAATCTCACCGACGCGGGCCGCTCTTATCTTGATCGATGTGTCAGAGCGCTCAACGAGCTTCAGGCGGCGGAGTCTGAGCTCCAAGAGGCGACGAGCGAAATTCAAGGCTCTCTAAAGATCACGGCCTCGGTGGATGTCGGCCAAAGCTTGCTTGCGATGATCGTCGATCGTTATCTCAAGCTTTATCCGAAAATGGAGGTGAACCTTGTGCTCACGAACCGCATCGTAGATCTCATCGGAGAAAATGTGGATCTCGCGCTGAGGGCGGGGCGCATGAAAGACTCTTCCCTAATCGCGAAGCGGCTCATGAACGTGCGAATGAGTCTCTGGGCTTCAAAGGCATTTTTAAAAAAGCAGTCCCCAAAGGATTTTAAAGATCTGGCCAATTTCAAATGTGTTCGCTTCACTCCGTTCCATGGAATCGATGTAGAGTTCACCAACGGTAAATCGAAGCAGAGCGCAATTTTTAAGAACAGTTCTGTTCAGGCCGATGACTTCGGCACGGTGAAAGCCCTCACGGAGCTAGGTAACGGCATCGCGATTATCCCGGATTACATGTGCGAAAACGACGCGAGCGAAAACAAACTCGTCAAAGTGCTGCCAGAGTGGTCACTCGAGTCCGAAAACTTTGCGGTAGTCTATCCCGCTCAACAATTCGTTTCGCCCAAGGTGCGTGCGTTCATCGAAGTCGCCGAAGATTTCTTCAAGCGTTGCTAGAAAAGGAGAAAACTCAAATCATGGCTCATCCCATTTACCGACACAATTTGACGAAGATCGACGGCAAGCCCGTCACTTTAAAAGACTACGAGGGCCGTGTTCTGCTTGTCGTGAACGTCGCTTCGAAGTGCGGATTCACTCCTCAATACGAGCGCCTCGAGAAACTCTACAAGCGCTTTCGTGCTCGGGGATTCGAAGTTCTCGCGTTTCCCTCGAATGAATTTGCGGCGCAAGAACCAGGCTCGAACGAGGAGATCGCGCAGTTTTGCGAAACGAAGTTTGGCGTAGAATTCCCGATGTTCGAGAAAATTTCGGTGAACGGCTCAGGCCGTCACCCGCTTTACATCGATCTCATTCGGGCCCAGCCGAATCACACCAAGCCAGCTGATTCAAAGTTCGAAAGCATGCTCGCCTCTCACAATCTCTTGCCGAAAAACCCGACCGACATCATGTGGAACTTCGAGAAGTTCTTAATCAATCGGCGCGGCGACATTGTTGGGCGATTTTCGCCCGACACGGAGCCCGACGATCCCAAAATCGTCAAAGCTATCGAAGCGAATCTTTAATAGCCTGGCGAACGGTCGGGCGCCATGCCGGGCTGCGAGGTATAAACGGTCGTCCGAATTTTTTCTCTTTCGAAGAGAGCCGTGTCGAACGCGGTCCGCAATTGCTCGCCCGCATCTTCACGCGCCTCCCGCGCCTCCGGAATATAGTTCGAAAATCCGAAAAACTCGTGCGCAACGTGTTTGTATCTTTTCATGAACACCGGCACGCCCGCCTCTTGAAGGGCTTCGGCATATATCTCGCCTTCGTCCCGAAGCGGATCAATTTCCGCTGTTAGAACGGTTGCGGGAGGTAGACCCGATAGGTCGTCGCAAAGAAGCGGAGAGTGATAAGGATCTTTCGCGGAGACTTCGCCCGACAGATAGTGCTTCCAGAAATATTTCATCATCGAGCGATCGAGCGGCTTTGCATGTGCGTGCTCGAGGTAAGACTCCGTATCAAAACCGTACTGCGTGATCGGATAAATTAGAAGCTGGTGGAGCGGAACTTTGTAACCCTGATCGCGAGCCATCAGGCAAACAACGGCGGCGAGATTTCCTCCGGCGCTTTCGCCCGCGACCGCGACGCGGTCTGGGTCGCCGCCAAGTGTTCGCGCGAGGTCCATCGCCCACAAATACGCGCGGAAAGCGTCATCGCGCGCTTGCGGGTAAGGATGTTCAGGCGCTTGTCGGTAAGCGACCGATACGACGATGGCATCACATGAATTCGCTAAAGCGCGGCAGGACGCATCGTAGGAGTTGATCGATCCGATGACCCACCCGCCGCCGTGATAGTAGACGATGATGGGAAAAGGCCCGTCTCCAGCTGGTCGGTACGTACGGACCAAGAGTCCATCGGCAATCGTGTAGTGATCGACGCTCGCTACATTTTCGACCATTGAATCCGGCGATAAGCGTTTGAGCGCGTGGTGTGAAAGCACATGTTGAAAAGCGTCTCGCAGCTCGGGAAGTTGCCTTGCCATCGCGGGCTCCAAAGAAGGGAGCGGAGGGGCTCCGAACTTCTCGTATTCTTCGATAATCTCTCTCATGTGCGCATTCAATTTCGTGTCTTTCACTCGCTGGGCTCCTTTTGCCATCTTGAGTGTGACCGACATACGCGGTGACAAGAGTAGCGAAGCGAAGGAGAGAAAATGTCGTTTTGTCGACAAGAGTAAACACGCGACACAGGTCGCGATAACGACACGCCCCTTTGATAAAAACGCCAGGAAACGACATCCATAAGCGACTACTTTCGGACTCAGGAAATCTAACCTCTTCAAAGGGAGACCAGATGGAAAAGCAGTCGTTCGATCAAAAAAAAGGTGGCCTTACAGATAAACTCGGCGAGGCTGTGGAAAAAGTCGGTACAGCAGTCGGTAAAGCAGCGCCAGGCCTCGGCAAGAAGATCCACGACGCCGGTGACCGTCTTGAGAAAACGCACAAAAATCCAAATCATCCAGACGAAGTCTGAAGTTTTAACCGGGGCGGGATCGCCGCTCACTGGTTGATTTGAGAGCGAAAGGGCAGCTGCGAAGCTGCCCTTTCTTTATTACCCATCCGCTCCGATCGTAGAGCGCACGTGCTAAGGTGCGCCTCATGAGAACAATCGCCGTATTCGCCCTCTTGGCTCCAACGTTTGTGTTTGCCCAGTCGATTTCAAATCTTCCCGGCCTTTCACGCGTGCTCGTTCATCACTACGACTGTCGCCTCGCGCACTTGCCATCGAACGGCGAAGCTAAAGAAACGTATTTCCAGGTGAGCCCGCAGGTCTCCGGGCATTCTCAAACCGACTTCACGCTCACGCACGGCGCCGACAACGTCTCGGCTTCGGCTAACGCACAGATGATGTCAGTCGTTTGGTCACGCAACGGCAAAACGGTCGCCAGCTCTCAAGCGTGGGTTCAGAATTCGACGACTCAAGCGTTCGTGCTCATGGTGGCTGACCCTGCCGATGAGGGAAATCAAGTCCACATGAACTGCAATGCTGTTACGTTCGATCAGGTGAAAAAATGAAAACTCTCATCGCCCTCCTCCTCGCCACGACTCCGGCCTTCGCTCAAGTCGCGCTTCCGAAGTCCGAACTTGCACCACAGGTTCAACAGAAACTGACGACAACCGCACTCGTGCTCGATGAGCCAGACTCTTATTGCACAGTGACCCCGATCACGAACGACGGTTACATGCTCACGGCCCTTCACTGTTTGCGAACCTGCTTGAGCGAGATCGGCGCAGGTGAATCGGCTTCAAGCCCATCCATCGGTCTCTTCGATATTTTCGTCTCGAAGATTTCGCGTTCAGGTGGCATCGCATGCCCGAATCTTTCGGTGCCGGCATTGGGCATCAAAGGCGTGACGGTCGTAGCGACAGGTTCGGCTCTCACGCAGTACGACTCGAACTTCATGTTTAACTACACGACGTATTACAACGAATTAAAGACAGCCGGCTTCGCGACCCTCCGAAATGACTTTGCCATTCTTAAAGTCTCACCGCGCGCGCCTTTAAAATGTCTTCCGCTAGCGCCAAATGGTGCGGCGGCGGGCGCAACCGTTTATGCCGTTGGCTATCCACTTCCTGACAATGAGAAGGTGAAACCAACGTTGCAAGTTTCGGGTGGTCGCGTTTATGCGGGTGCGCAAGACTCAAAGATGTTCGCGGCGGCAAATGAAAAAGAGCGCACCTACTTGAGCGCGCTCTACTCCGAGCCTGGTGTTTTGTACTCAAGCGCTTTCACGCAATTTGGTCAAAGCGGTGGTCCCGTGATTACGGCCGACGGATCGATCGTGGGCGTTGTTTCGGGTTACACGGCGACCGGAAAACCGGAAGTCCACGAACTCGTTGCGGTCTCAAGCACTTCGTTTTTGAGCGCTCTCCCCGCTCCGCTTGCGCAAGAACTCGTGCGCAAGTCGGCGAGCTGCAGATAATATGTTAGCGAACTAACGGCGTCTGAAAGATTTTGTAGGAGTCAGCCGCCGGTGTTCCCGCCGGCGTCTCGTGGAGACGTGACGCCGTAAAGACCAACTGATCTCCATTCAAGGCGAACGTGTCGGCCCACTTGATTCGCGGATCTTGCACCAACGTTTTGATCACTCCCTCAGGTGTGCGGTAGACGACCGAGTTCATCTGCAAATCGGCCATATACAGGTTGCCTTTGGCATCGAAGATCATGCCGTCAGGCGCCGGCGTTTCCCCAAGATTCTCGACCATCGAGGCGAGCTTTTTCGCGCTGAGTTTACCATCGTTCAACGCCGTCGTCGGTACGCGGTAGAGTGTTTTGCCAGTGAGCGCATGATAGTAGAGATACTTGCCGTCCGGCGAGAGGGCGATGCCATCCGAGTTTACGCGCGGAGGTTTTCCTCCGATTGTGAGCTCTTTGCCTTCAACCGTTAGTGCGAGATCTTCGGCCTTCGTCGATTTGTCCATCGCAAGCAAGCGTCGCGCATGCCCTGATTTTAAGTCGAGTACAACGATCGCACCCAATCCGGAATCAGTCATGTACGCGGCGTTGTTCGCATCGTCGATCCGGATGTCATTGAGATAAGACTGCTTCGGCGCGACGGTCGGTGAGAACGTGTAAGTGCGTTTGAGCTGATTGGTCGCGAGGTCGAAGACCTGAAGTCGAGGTTGTGAGACGACGCCTTTCATGAAGGGCGACGACGGATCAACGACATAGAGAAGTCCATCGTGAGCGACGACTGATTGAACGCATGAGAATTGATTTTTCGCCGGCAAACCTTTTCCGCTCCATGAATTCCATTTCGCATCGGGATACGGATTTGAAGATCCATCTTTTGCGATTTCAACGACCGAAAACGGAATACCGTCGCGCCACCGCGGGAAATTCGCGAACATGCGACCGTCTTTTGAGACCGTCACGCCGGTGACTTGCGCACCTTTGAATTCGGCGATCTCTCTGAGAGGAGCGCTTGCCATTGCATCATGCGTGGTTGGGTCAATGGGAGCACGATCCTTGTCTGATGAGGCGCAGGCCGAGAGAAGGGCGAAGAGAATCAGAGACTTTTTCACAGCGGTATCTTCCTTTCGAATAGAAACTGATGATGGCATCGATTCGAGAACATCTCTTGAAGGTCATATGTACTTTTCGCAAGCTGCCTGGTGTACGACTCCGTTTTGGGCGAAGGTAGGCTTTGGAGGATCGTGTGGCAGAACTGCGCATCGGCCGTGGATGGAGCAACGAAGAACTCGATCAGCGATTAAAATCGCTTCGCAAGGTGGAGACGAATTTCCCGAGCGAAGGGCCAGAGTCGCAAGCGACCGGCACGAACTGGCGCCGCTACTATACTGAGTCGGTGATCGGTCAAGAAGCCCCGGGCGAAGTCGTTCCCGGAGGTTCGTTTGAAATCGCGAAGAAAGCTGTCGCGGAATATCAGTTCTCCGATCCTGATATTGTCACCGGTCACTTCTCGCCCAAAGATCCGGTCGAAGGCCGAACGATGGCACTCGAAATCAAAATCTTTGGCCTGCACTACCTTTGCGGAGTTCGCATCGGCGCCGTTCAAGCGACCGAAGACGATAAAGAAGTTGTTTGGGCCTTTCGCTACGACACACTCGAAGGTCATTTCGAAGTCGGATCCGAGTGGTTCTCTCTCACGAAACGTAAAGACACCGGTGAAGTTTGGTTTCGAATTTCGGCGTCTTGGAGACCCGGCGACTTCCCAAATTGGTGGTCACGTCTCGGCTTCGAAGTGATCGGTCGAAAATATCAACTCGCATGGCACCGCCTCGCCTACCTACGTCTCCGGGATATTTTGGGTTCAAAAGGAGCTCACTTGGCTCGGGTGCCTTACGGCGAAAAGCTGGTTCACACCGGAGCCGACATCTCGTCTTCTAAAATTTGGATCTTGAATAAGCCAACCGCTCTTCAGCGGGTCCAAGAAGTTTCGAAGAAAGAGGCGCTCGCGCAGAATCCTTAAGCGAGACCAACCTTAACCGCGTGGTCCCATCGTTGCACATCCTCTCTAGTGAGGATAAAGACGATGCGGCATCTCAAAATGAGACAATGCGAAGGGCTCGCGAAACGATTGTTGATCGTGCTCGTCGCTCTTTCGCTGACCGTCTCCGCCGAAGCCCGCCGCAAGCGCATTCCGATCATGGCGCTGCCGCAAGACGCCCAGCCTGTCTCCAACGAAGCCCTCCAGCAAGCGAGCCAACAGCGGAAGCAGAGAAAGCATCGCTCCGCCCGAGAAGTCTTAGAAACGGCCGACCCTGACGTCGATGTCGGCGGAAAAATCGGCGGCCGCCGAACAAACGTCGGCGTCGGTACCACGTACTCGGTTTCGCCGTCTTACCAATCCGGGCTTTACAGTCGTACAGATCGTTTACAGCCCACGGCCGCGTTACAGCTTGTTCCGGGCCTTCAGGCCGTTGGCGGCGCCGAGATCACTGTCATTCGACAATTTCGCTCTAAGCGCGAGGCCCTCTCCGCGAAACCCGCCCTTCGCTTGGCGCGCTTACCGTTTAGTACGAAGAACGCGCTTGCCCTGGAGCCCGGAACAATCGTGATGATTCCCGTTCGCCTTGAAGCCTTCGAAGGTGTTGACGGAGGCTCTCCCGTCTTGGGCACGCTTGCCGCTTACGCGCGCGCAGGACACGCGGATCGCGGAACTTATCAAGTTCAAGTTCAACGCCTGGCCGGTCAAAAAGTTCGGATGCGCATCGTTGCGACTCGGCAACACGCTTTCGAATCGGAGGCGGGTTTACGCCTGGGAGTTCTCCCGT
>CAJYIL010000639.1 GCA_913774795.1 Pseudobdellovibrionaceae bacterium | reverse complement strand
CTACTGTTCAATCGATCACCCGAATTAATCGCAGCCGATCGATTTCTGTTTTCGGGAACGTCGTACCGGGCGTCTCGCAAGGCGATGCTTTGAAAAAAGCTGAAGAGATCGCGGCCTCGGTTTTACCAATCGGATATTCGTTTCATCTCGAAGGCGCAGCGCAAACGTTCGACGAATCTTTTGGCTCTCTTTACTTCGCGCTCCTGCTCGGTGTCTTGGTCGCTTACATGGTTCTCGCCTCGCAGTTCAATAGCTTCTTGCAGCCTGTCGCGATTTTGTTAGCGCTGCCGTTTTCGATCTCGGGTGCATTCTTGGCGCTTTGGGCCTTCGGACAATCGTTGAATCTCTACTCGATGATCGGGATTTTGCTCTTGATGGGCATCGCGAAGAAGAACTCGATCTTGCTCGTCGAATTTACGAACAAAGTGCGCGAAGGAGAAGCCATCGGCGAAGAGGGAATGGCCGATGAACATGCGGGAAATAAAATCGAAGACATCAACGAAGCGCAGCTCATCGCGTGCCCCATTCGCTTGCGACCGATCCTGATGACGTCGGTTGCGACCATCGCCGCGGCCACACCGCTTGCGATCGACAGCGGCCCAGGCTCAGAGACGCGTATCCCGATGGGTCTTGCGATCATCGGCGGAACGCTCATTTCGACGCTGTTCACTCTCTACGTCGTTCCG
The DNA here is from genome assembly GCA_913774795.1 of Pseudobdellovibrionaceae bacterium. Taxonomy (GTDB): domain Bacteria; phylum Bdellovibrionota; class Bdellovibrionia; order Bdellovibrionales; family JAMPXM01; genus CAJYOV01. The sequence continues at coordinate 3,330 of CAJYIL010000639.1, read as the reverse complement.
GCCGCGTACTCGGTTCTCGCGCGTTTTGATAAGCCGAGTGAAGACCCGGAACTCGCGAAATGGCAAAAGACTCATCCCACGGTCGAGTGACTTTAGGCTTTTGGTTTCGACTCGACCATCTGTGTCCAGTACGGACTTACGTCAATTTCGGCTTCGAGCTTTTTCAAGAACGAGAAAATGCCACCGAGTTTTCGGTGGAGGAATATGATTTTCTTCGGCGGTGGGGAGTGGCGCAGTGCTTGCGTAAAGGCTTGCGTGTTTGCGCGTTGCCGCTTCACGTACTCGAGATTCTTGAATTGAAAGGGCTGACCGCCCTCGCTGAAAGGTTCGAGTGCCGAGATCATCATAGCAGCCAAAAGGCGCCGGGCCTCGGCGCCTTCGCGCTCGCTGATCAAGCCGAATTTCAGTGAGGCCTCGACAATCGCCTGCGGATCTTTACTGCCGATCTGTCGAAGGAGATTTACGTAACCTTCGCGGAATTCTTCGGAGTAACGGAGAGTCGCGCCGAAATCGAGAACAACGAGTTCAAGTGACTTCGGCCTAATCAAGAAATTGCCGTAGTTTGGATCGGTCTGGACAAATCCCCACTCGAAGAACTCTCGGCAATACAGATCGAGAAGTTTTCTACCGATTTCGTTTCGTTGTGCGAGCGGTGGATTTGTCGCAAGCCAGTCTTGAAGAGTGATGCCCTCTTCCCACGTCATCGTGAGGACACGTCGGGAGGAGTGCGAGGCGATCGCTTGCGGCACGACGAAGCCGGGCACGTTGTTCATCAACGCTCGGTATTCTTCCATGTGCTTGCGCTCGAGTTCGTAGTTCGCTTCTTGATGGAGAACGAGAGCGAGTTCATCGAAAGTTTCGTCGAGATCGATGCGTCGACCCGTCACCGTCAAAAGTGATGACGCAAGGGTCTTTAAAATCTTGAGATCGGAGTCGATCGAATCTGCGATGCCCGGGTACTGAATCTTGATCGCGACGTCCCGCTCGACTCCGTCGACCATCAGACGAGCGCGGTGAACTTGGCCGATCGAGGCCGAAGCGGCCGGGACGATGGAAAGTCCTTTGAAGTCTTTGATCTTCTCTTCACCCAAATCTTCGACGAGGACTTCGCGAACGATGGACCAATCAATTGGTTCGGCCTTGCCCTGCAGCCGCGAGAGAACCTCGACCGCCTCAGGCGGAAAGTAGTCGGCGGCATCCAGCGAAAGGAGTTGGCCCGCCTTCATCGCCGCCCCTTTGAGTTGCGAAAGTTGCTCGGCGATCATGCGGGCCTGATCGATACGAGTCTTGAGACGACCGGAGGTGACCTCGTCAACCGCGCCCGAGAGTTTATCGCGGAGATTTTGCGCGACCTCTTTTGTGCCGACACGGGCCGCAAGGCCCAAGAGTTTCATCGAACGTGACCGGAGATCTTTCTTCATTGGGCAACCTCTTTAACAGGCGCATCGAGAGTGAACGTTTCAAGGATTTCGTAGTGGGGGCGTGCACCGTGCATCACGCTCTCGAAGAGAGCGATCGAGCCGACTTCGACATCACCGAAATCCGTACGGACCCACGGTGAAATCAAATCTTTGCCTGATCGTGCTTTGCGGGTGCGCGCGATTGTCAAATGCGGAACAAACTCTCGGTCTTCAGGCGCAAAACCGAGCGCTTCGAGAGCTTCGGTGAGTTCAATCTGTAAGTCGGTAAGGAGTCGAGAGCGGCGAATCCCGACCCAGAGAACGCGAGTGTGATGTTCGTCAGGAAATCCCCCGAGTCCACGCAGCGTCGTTTCAAATTTTGAATGTGCGCGCGCGACCGAAGATAGCATGTGCGCGATCTCTGAAATCTGAGACGGCTCGGTGGCACCGAGGAAGTTGAGCGTGACGTGATAGTTTTTGACGGGCGACCAGTCGAACTCCATCTCACGCTTATCAGCGCCAATGCGCAGTTTTTTGACTGCGTTGTTGAGGGAGTCTGAAGATGGAATCGGGAAACCGACAAAGAGACGCTTCGACATGGCGAGCTCACTATCTCACACGCAAATTCAAAAACGCACGTTTAGATAGCGACTTCGACCCACGTCGGCGCAAGAACGCGATCGAGTTCTTTTGGCGAGATCTCGATGAGAAAACCTTTGCCGCCGCCGTTTATAAAAATCCGATCCAGAGATGCGATCGATTTCTCGGCGTAAACGGGCATTGGCTTTTTTGTACCAAAAGGCGATGTGCCTCCGACTTGATATCCGCTGTGACGATCGGCGACTTCGGGCCGGCACGGCGCGATCGATTTGGCGCCGATCTGTCTTGCGAGTTCTTTGGTCGAGACTTGCTTGTGTCCGTGCATGAGGACGATGAGTGGATTCTTCTTCTCATCTTCCATGATGAGCGTTTTGATCACGATCTCTTCGGGAACGCCAAGAGCCTTCGACGATCCCGCGGTGCCGCCCTTTTCCTCGTACTTATAGACGTGCGGAACGTACGGCACCTTTTCTTTTCTCAAGAGATGAATCGCGGGCGTCACAGGATACTTCATGTTGATAGTGACACAGAACTTCCGCAGCTTTGTCACGCGTGTTTTCGGGTGAAGGGCTATGTTCAGAGGTGCAGGCTCTCCGGATCTGACGGACTGTTCTGATAACATCCTACCGGATCCTGTGAGGAAGGCATCGGCGTGAAAAACCGATGCCTTTCGTATTTCTAATCGAAACGTTTCAAAAGGAGTTGATCATGAAAGCCACTTTGTTTCTCGCCGCGACCCTTCTCGCGATGAATGCATTCGCTGAAATGTCGTTGGGCACAACACCAAGCACGACCTCAGGTCCTGCCGCGGCCACCACTTCGACATCGATGGGTACGACGACGGCGACCACGACCCAGCCAGCTCTTCCGACCGGAACATCAATGGGTTCACCTCAAACCGCAGGTCCATTGAACTCGGCACCGAACGGTGCAAGCGGAACTTATGGTTACCCGAACAACACGATTGATCCGAATACAGTCAATCCAGGCATGAATCAGGCCCCTTATTACGGCGGCCCTTACTACAATGGCGGTCGGGGAACGACCAGCGGAACAACGACGTCTCCGAATCCTTCGGGCGCACCGTTTGTGACTCCGCCAACGACGACCTCGCCAAGCGGTCTGACTCCAGCTGTTCCTTCGACGACACGTTAATTTTTGCTTGCCCGGGGCGGGCGGCTTGCTTCAAATGGGCCCAGACACTTAACTGGCCAACTACTGGAGACACCCATGGCAAAACGCAAAAAAGCCCCGCGCAAGAAGAACCCAGCCGCTCGTCACAATAAGAAGCGCGTTCTCAAAAAGAAGAAGATGATCAAGCGCAATAACC
>CAJYIL010000638.1 GCA_913774795.1 Pseudobdellovibrionaceae bacterium | reverse complement strand
ACGGTTCCCGTTGAACCAACGGTTTTCTTGAACTCGATCGCGAGATCGCCGGTGCCGGTTGCGCAGTCGAGAACGCGGTCGGCGGGCATTCACCACTTGTGGCGCAAAGCTCTCGTTTCGTGGTCAGGCGCAAAAGCCGGCGACCGCGTTCTCGACTGCGCAACCGGCACCGGCGATCTCGCGATCGAGTTCAAGAAAACCGTTGGTTCAACGGGAACCGTTGTCGGAACAGATTTTTCTCCAGGCATGCTCGGCCCCGCTCCGGTTAAGGCCGCCAAAGCCGGCCTTGAGATTTCGTTCTCGCAAGCTGACGTCACTCAACTCCCATTTGAAGATGCGTCGTTCGATATCTCGAGCATTTCGTTCGGTATCCGTAACGTCGAAGATCCGGTGAAGGGTCTCTCGGAATTGGCGCGCGTCGTTCGATCAGGTGGCACCGTCATGGTTCTCGAATTCGGTCAGCCGCGTGTGCCGGGCTTCCGCGAAGCTTACAACTTCTACTCGAAGCACCTTCTCCCGCGCGTCGGGGGCTGGGTGACCGGTCGTCGTCGCGCTTACGAATATCTTCAAGACTCTTCCGCCCAATTCCCGTGCCGCGAAGGGTTTGTCGAGTTGATGAACAAGACTGGACGTTTCTCCGAGGTCGAGTATCGCCCGGTCTCCTTCGGCATCGCTTACCTCTATAAAGGTCGCGTAAAATAGGAAAACACTGAATCCGTTTAGCGTTCCTTCCGAAACACCTAAGAGCGTGTTTTTTCAGGGAGGAACTTCGTGCGAATCAACTCTTATATCGGTGCTTTCAGCGCGGTGATGATCACAGCGTTCGCGCTTCACTCCGGTGCCGCTAAGCCTGCACCCGCAGCGAAAAAGAAGCCCGCGGCTCCCGCAGCGAAAATCATCCGTAACAACCCGCTTTCGAAAACGGTGAAAGGCTCGCCCGGTCGCACGCCGGTGCCGGTTGCGAGCGAAGGTGATTTCGCTCCATCGGGTTACTCGGTGAAGATGAAACCTCGTACGATTGCATCGGCGCCGAAAAAAGCTCCGGTGGCTCGCGGAGGCGTCACGGCTCTTCGCCCCGCTCCTTCATCAAACGAACCTTTGAGCGCGTTCATTCGCACGATTCGCGCAGGCACTCCGACGACTTTGGCCACCGGCCAAGCATTGGCCGTAAACGAAAATTATATTGTCACTTCAGCTGACTTCGTCACCGACACCTGGACAAATTCGGGCGACGTGAAGTTTTTCGTTACAGATTCAGCTTCACCGCTCACATTGGTCGCTTTTGACTTAGGTTCGAACCTCGCGATCTTCTCTGCGGGATTGGGCGTTCGCATGGAACGCACGCTCCCGATCGGTCGCCTGCGCTTCGAAGCTCCGGTGCAAGGCGAAGACTACACGTCTTTGGGTCTTAGCGGATTGATCGGCGGAGCGAGGCGCGTTCGCCCCGTGCAAGATTTGACGTTCGTTCGTGAGCGTTTTGAGCTCCCGGCCTCGGTCGCGATGAGCGGCGGCGCTCTTGGTACTCAATTCTTGTTCGATAAAGCCGGCCGCTGGGTCGGGAACGTCTCTCTTCTCGACCAACGAGATGGTCGCCGTTTTGATGTGACTTCGGCGAACCAAGCCTATGAAATGATTCGCGCAATCGATCAACGCCCGCTGCAGGCTTTGCCGTCATCGGTTCTTCAAGTTCAAGCTGCTTCTTGGCAAGAGCGTTG
>CAJYIL010000637.1 GCA_913774795.1 Pseudobdellovibrionaceae bacterium | reverse complement strand
ACCCGCTGGTCGGAACACAGTTTGGCGGAGTGTGGTGCTCTGCTTCGGGTGATGTTCGAGGCTTCGGCAAAGACGGTTCGAAGTTCGGCGCCGATGCTGTTGGTTATCACTATATCGGTCTTCTGCTTCTTTCGCCGCGCGTGTTCGACTACATGCCCGAGGGCGAATCGAATATTTTATACGATACACTCGCGGCAGCGATCGCCGCACGCGAAACCGTTCGCGTGATGGTCAGTGACTTCACATGGTTTGAAACCGGAAATCCTCGCGACTTCTTGCATGCAACGGGTGAAGCGCTCGGGCTGTTGGAGTGCGCGTCTCGTTCGGCTTCGTTTGCGACATCGCCTTTGAAAGATGCAGGCCTGCGAAACGCCGCGCTCGCCTTAAAGGCGATCGTTTCGGAGTACGGTCACGGTGGATCGGTCGAACGCATTGGCGACGCTTTGGTTCTTCGTGCGCCGGGCTCGACGTTGTCGGGAACAGTTTCGTCTGGATTTGCGGTTTTAGAGGAGGGCTCTGTGATTTCGAGCTCAGTCTCTCAAGTCGTCGCGATGCCGGGCGCTGTCGTCAGCCACCCGGTCACCGACCAAATCTGTCTTTAGTTCTTCAAGAACGAATCGACTTTGTCTTTCGATTGGTAACGGCGCGAAATCATCTCGAAGATGTCATCGCCCGCGACACCGATGTTGTCGTTGCCGAACTTCTTCGACATGCCTGATACATTGGCTTTGTTGCCCTTACCGCCGAGTCCGAGCTTTCCGCCCGCTCCGTACGCGCCGTCGCCGCTGCCGTATCCGCCTCCGCCACCACCGCCTGGCGAGCCAAGACCACCGCCTCCGCCGCCACCGACGTCGTTGGTGAGGGCTGCAACTTTGGATTGGATCGACGCCGAATTTTTCTGGAGGTCATTGAGCGCGCTCTGCGCGTTCGAAACTTCTGCGTTCGAGAATCCAGCGTTCCGCATTCCTTCAGCTGAGTTCATGGCAGAAGCGGGAATCGTTTTTCCATTTGGCATCTTTACTGATTGAGCATCGTCAGAGATTTGAATTCCGGTTGTTCCGAACGTTTTCGCGTTCTTCTCGTAGTCGTCCGCAATTGAACCCAAACCATTCGCAGTCAACGCATTCGCCGTTTGTGCGTCCTTGCCAGTGATGGTTGTCCCATCGGCCAATGTGTATGTCGTCGGCTGAGACGCGAGATCTGTTGCAGGATTTGCCGCATCCGTTCCACCGTAGTTTGCTCCCGAATAAGTCAAATCCGCCTTCGATTTTTTTGCGCCACTTCCCGTTAGAAGCGCGAGCGGAATTTGCGCAAGCGACAGTCCCATCAAAACGCACGCGGCCTGTCCGCCAGGTTTTGTGCATGGGACCGAAAATTTCGCAGCCCCGACGTTCGAGACTGCCACGACCATAACCGCGCCTGAAATCGCCTGCGTCGCTGCCTGCGCTGCTTGCGCATGAGCTTGCTGACTTGCGAGCAAAGAGACAGTCGAAAGAATTGCGATGACTGCTTTCATAAACTCACCTCATTTACTTACTTATCGAGAATCAGGCCGGACTTTTTATCTTCATAACGGGTGTGGACCTTTTCCCAGATCGATGGACCTAATGGGCCCGTGACACCGTCTTGCGCTGGTACGGTCATGCCTGCGAGTCCGCGGTTCTTGAACATGTTCTTTGGGAGATACTTCGAGAGGTTGAAGCCGCCTCCGCCGCCTCCTGATCCGCCGCCGCCTGGACGAGAAAGACCGCCACCGCCTCCTCCGCCACCGCCAGCGCTTAATCCGCCGCCGGCTGATCCGGATTGGCCAGTGATCACGTCTTTATTGATACCCGTTCCGTCGCCGCCTCCACCGCCGTCGGGATTCAACCCTCCGCCGCCACCGCCACCACCGGGTCCGCCTCCGCCGCCACCTGAACCAGCGACTTGCTTACCGCCTTCAGGGTTCGCCTTCACGGCTGACGTATCGACGACACTTGGATCATCCGACGATGGGTTACCGATTCCTGGAGTGCCGACACCGCCAGCTGCTAAGCCACCTGAACCGACGGTTGCTGTCGCACCGGTTCCGCCGCACATTGGGTTCGCTTTATTCGCTGGGTTTTGACACATGCAATACGTGCTGGAGGCTGCGAACGTCGGATCAGAACAATCGCCTGGCGCCGTTGTGAGTTGCGTCGGTGTCGGCATTGTCGCAACGAGGCCGTCGGATGCCGCATCTGATGTTTGACCCTTACATGCGAGCATCGCCTGCGCATTGCCGGCGAGCTGCTGCATTTGAACCATCATCATCATTTCGTTTGTTTCGTACTTGCGACACGTAATACCAGTTTCAGACGCTCTCGTTCTTTCTGTTGCTGAGTTGTCGACAATCGCCTTTGCCGTGGCGTAATCGGGAGATTGAGTTCCACGAGATACCTCGGTATCGGCCCACGCTCTCGTTCGATCAATTTTATCGATTGTAGCTTGGCACTCGTCGATACACTTCCCGCGGCTCTTTGAACAAGCATTCTGTTTAAGCATTCCAAGCGTCTGAAGCGTGCCTGCCAATCCGTTTCCTAACATACAGGCTGTCGAAGACCCTTTCGCTGCTGCGATTTGCGCGCCGACAGTTGCGACTTGCGCAAGGCCCATCATGAGCATTGCTTTTTCGGAACCAGACATGCCCGCTGATGAGTTTGGATCTCCACACGCTGGCTTGGCCTTATCTTTGTTAATTGCTTCGCAAGCGTTTACGGCGCTCGTGATTGCCCCAAGATTTGGATAACGATCTCCAGCTTTTGAACCGTTGCTATCAGAACCGGGAGCATTCTCAGAAGATGCGTCCTTCTGACCGCGACCACGAGGATTGAAACCATCGGGGCATTTACCATTATCGTCCGACGAGCGAATGACTTCTTCGTTGTTATAGTCGAGTGCAGAGCATGGCACTGACTGCGCGAAAGACGTCGATGGACTTAACGCCCCTCCGAATAAGATCAGGAGAGATGCGAAGAGATGCTTGAAGTTCATGAGTTAGCCCCCACTACTTTATCGGAGCTACGAGAGACCCACTTTAGGACGTAGGTCTCGAAACAGCTGGAAACCTCAGAAGATTTCGAATTTTTCCTGTCGAAATTTTTGTGCGCTGAAGAGGAGTTCGACGATTTCTCGATTTGAGACGATCAGAGATCGGGTGGCGGAGGGTTTTTGATGGCACCGGTTTGACCTTCGCCGCCGACTTGCCATTTGTTCGAAAGCAAATGATCGCGAGAAATGATTCGCACGCTATAGCCAACTCGACCGCCGTTCGTGCAAACACCAGGAACCATGAACTCTGCTTTTTTTGCAAAAGCGTCGCACTTTGCAAATCGCGGTGCTGGAAATCCAAAGTTGCTGTTCGAGAGCGGCGCCCAACCCGTAAGAACGTGCTCAGCTTTCGATAGATAGTAGCCAAGCGTATTCCGCAAGAGCGGATCGAGATTTGCCGGATTGTTAGCGACCTGAATCTGCGAATCAACGTTGAAGCCGGCGAAGTCAGTTCCGTTTCGACCGCCAAGATCGGGCGCGACTGCACGCTGCAATCCGAACGGATTCCCAAGATTGGGAAGTCGCGCAGGATTGAGCGACTTGTAGTTCGAAGCAAAGTTTAGATCGATCGAGTAGTAAGTCGCGTCGAATAAGTCCGGCGCTATGGCGACAGTCTCGGCCGTCCTCACGTTCCGAACTCTTGGAGAGATCTTATCCGGCGGTGCACCAATTGCGTTATCGAATGCGAGCGGATCACCGGTGATCGGGATTCGGTCAAAGTTCGTGAAGAAATCGAACGTCATGCCGTTTGGTTTTCCTCTGTAACCGCGAATGAGTTGTCGAGCTCCAGCTTGGTGGGCAAGAGATTTCACTCCAAGTCGATCACCCGGAAAACGCGAGTAATTTGGCAGTAGTGTTTTGTAATCGCCGTTGTGATCAGACGCATCGTTGTACATACGCGGGGGTGTCAGCGGGTCTACGCGTTCGCCCGTCGAAATCTCAGAAGCTTGTGGCCACTGGTTCTTGTACCACGGGCCGATTCGGCCGCCGAACGGTTGAGCGAATGAACGTGCGACAAGTTCGACCGGCTGACCGAAAGGCGCAAAAGGTTTACGCGGAGAAGTTTTTGCGCTGACCCCAACGTAAGCCATGCACCATGGATTCTTCTCGTAACCAAGCGACGAACCTTGACGACCCAGTTCCGTCGCGTTTGTGAACTGCGTTGAAGGCTCACCATTTGTGAATGCACTCAAGAATTGAAACTGCTGAGCAGGAATCGGCGAAGGATCAAAGGGCAATGGCGCACCAAGAATGGCAGGGTTGATTTGGTAGTCCCCACCTGCGGTCGTCGAGTACGTGTAAACCAAAAGTGGAGACGTTCGGATATCAACGATCGTAGGCGATCCGTTGTTATTCGATCCGGCACAAGCAGGCGTGGCTAGGCCATTTCTGAACGTGAAGCTCTCTTCAGAAAAAGTTGAGGCATTGCTCACTGTGAGGTTTTTCGTAATTGTTTGCAGAACACCTTGTCTGGTTGATTGATTGTACTGATCAACTGGATCTGCCTTCACTAAATTCGTCGCGAGTTGTTCGATGACTGCCTTTCGCGACGCAATTGCCATTTTGTAGGCGACCATCATCTGCGCGGCAAAAACCCAGTTAGCCGGCCCTTGGTTAACGAGTGCGCCCTTCTGAGTATCGATGAGATTGTCGATTAAGATTCGCCCGATGATAACTCCAGGTAAGAACGGTGCGACGACCGTGAGTCGCGGAATACCTTTGATCGTTCCTGAGCTTCCGTACTGACGCTTACAGTAGTTTTCGTCTTCGGTACTGTTCTTTGTGGCTTCGAGCCAAAACGGGTTGAACACGCAGACGGACGGAACTTCTTCTGGGTCCGGTTGGTTGACGGCGTAATTCTGTGTCGATGGCGACGAACCGGCGGTGTAGGTCAGAGGATCAACACGACCCAACGTCCCCAACACCCGATACCGCCAAGCCAACAACTTATTATCCTGCCGGATCTGGTAGTTCACATGCGCGATCTCGTTTAAGATCTCGGCTTGGCGTTGGGCGCCGTAGTAAGCGCCGAGGTCGACGGCGTTTTGAAGGTTGATCTTGTCGTGGACGAGGAGGCCGATGTTGATGACCATCGCGAAGAAGACGAAGAGCACTTGGAAAATGAGAGCGACGAAGACAGTCATTTGACCCGTCTCGTTCAGGAAGATGCGCTTCATGCGCTTGCGTAGACTCTCTTGTCCCATGTACCGGAAATCGTACCATAAGTGGACGACTCAAAAGCGCCCTGTTATCCTTAAACTCGATTCACCACGCGAGGATAGACCATGGTCGGGCTCATCCGAAAAGGACGTCTCATGATGAAACACTCGTCTCTCATCCGCGGAGTCGCGACGACAACTGCAACCGCGATGTTCGCACTTCACGTGCAAGCGCTGACAACATCAACGCAAGTTCAAAACGCAAAGACCCCCACTGCTGCCCCAGCAACAAAACCAAAGGCGACAACCACCGCAAAGGCGCCCGCGACCAAACCCGATGTTCTCTTCGAGGGCTATTCGAAAATCATGCTCGGCGACAAACACATCGGTTATACGATTCAGCGCTTCGAGTTTGATCCGAAGAAAAAAGAATACTCAACGATCTACTACTTGAAGACCGCGCCGCCCGCGAACGACGTCATCGAATCACTGAAGGCACGATCGAGCTTCGATCTGAAACCGATCAGCTACCAGTACACAAGCCTCGCGAGCGGAAGACCCCATATCGTCGACGCCACATTTACGAACAACACGATGGTCATCAGCGAACTCACGAACGGAAAGCGAACAACCAAGCCTGCGGTCAAAGTTCCGCCAGCGACTTTTCTCTCGAGCTTTCTTGTCTATTTGATGCTGCAGCAGAAAGAAGCCGTCAAAGTCGGAAACAAGTATGGCTATCAAGCGATCGCCGAAGAAGACGGCAATCTCTACAAAGGTGAAGCGTACGTCAAAGCACAAGAAACAAATCACGGCGTCAACACATTCAAGATCGTGAACAACTACAAAGGCGTCATCTTCACGAGCTACATGACCCCTCAAGGTGAAGTCGTCGCGACCGAAAGTGCGGCGCAAGGAATTTCGACGGAGCTTGTCGCCAACATCCAAGAGGCGACGAAAGGTCAAAGCGTGAACTCGAATCAGCTCACGCAACTTTTCGGCGCAGTTCCGAAAGGCCAAGACAACGCGATCGCCAGAAAAACAAAAGGCGAGCCTCTCGGCGGCGCCAATGCAAACGCGACTACACCAAGCGCAAAC
>CAJYIL010000636.1 GCA_913774795.1 Pseudobdellovibrionaceae bacterium | reverse complement strand
GCAGGCCCTGGTGCACTAAATGACGTCGCAACAAACACGACTTTAACTCCGGCGTCTCACCGGGGAGAGCGATATCGAGACCCGGCATCAAAAGCTGCGCGTCGAGATTCAAGGACTCAAACACACGGCGGAGATCGCCCAGCTTCAAAGACGCCGCCGTGAGTGAAATCAAAATTTCACCCTCCGGCTTGAGCGCTGCGATGGCGTCCCGAAGCAGCGTCGCCAAATCGTTTTCGATTTTGAAAATGCCTTTCTCGCGGCGGAGAAACGAAGGGACATCGCAGATGATTAAATCCGAAAGCAGGCCTTTCGCAGCATTCTGCTGAAGAAACGTGAATGGATCGCGACAGAAGAGACGAGGCGCAGAGAATCCATTGAGCTCGAAATTCGACCGAGCCCAGTCGAGCGCTGACTTTTTCAGTTCGACTGATGTGACCGACCGAGCGCCGCCCGCAGCGGCGGCGACAGACATCGTCCCGGCACCCGAGAACAACACGAGCACATCGCGATCGACCGCGGAATCGCGCACGAAAGCACGCAAGAGACGTTGCTCCAAAGAAAGACCCGCACCCGCGCGAACCTGAAACTTCAAACCGTTTTCTTCAATGACTCCATCGAAGGCGCCAGTGGAAAAACCCAAGTGCTTCGCGAGACGCTCGTCAGCGCCAACGACGCATGAACCGAGAAGATCCGCGTCGGGCGCGAGATGCAGCGGCGACGGCAACTGCGAGCCGAACAAACGCCGCCGCCGATCGACTTCAAACAACTGCTCGGCAAAATCGACTTCCGACAAGAACTCAAAAAACTCTGGCACGCGAGACTCAATCACCAGCCCGCCCGGAAATTCGAGTCGACGGTTGTGCAAACAGATAAAAGGAAATGGTTCTCCGCCATACAAAGTATCGCCAAGTAGCGGAATACCGAGGCCTGCCGCATGCACGCGGATTTGGTGATTGCGACCCGTGCGAGGGTGGGCCTCCCAGAGATCAAAACGACCGAGCCGACGCAGATGCGTGAAATCTGTCTCGGCCGAAAGCTCCGAGCCCTTCACGACGATCGGTACCGATGAATGAAGGGTCGAGGCTGCGACTCGCGACCCCGTTACGAAAACGTAGGTCTTCGAGGTCTCACGCTCACGAAAGAACGTCTGAAATTTCGTAGCGGCTTCGAGAGTCTTCGCGAAAACAATCACGCCGGTCGTGGTGCGATCAAGACGATGGACGATGTGCAGGGGGCGACCGAGCTGCGCTTCGAAGACTTCGATCAAGCCGTGCTGGATGTATCCTTCGTTGCCGAGTTTCGAATCGTTTGTGTGCGACGAGATGCCGTACGGCTTATCGATTGCGACGATCTCGTCGTTCTCGAAAAGAACCTTCATCAAGGGATCACGAAGCCGGCGGATTTGCATTTCAATCCACCTTAGCGCGACTGAGCTAGTGAAGGCTAGTTCTTCACGCGGTAGCGCATCCAAACGCAGTCGCCCGGCAAACGCTTCACGGAGAGAAGCTTTAAGACCTTGGCGCGGCGAGAGCTGTGCCCCTCTTCGACATCGAAAATCGTGTTCGTGCCCATGGATCCATCGGCGACTGGCAGCGCCACGTGACTGATCTCGTCGATGAGCGACGCCTTTAAGAATTTTCCCCACGTCGCTCCGCCGCCATCGACACGCACCGTGCGAATACCGAAAAGATCATAGAGCTTTCTCATCGCGACTTCGAGATTCACTTCGCGTTCGCCCGCAAAGATATAAGACACTTGTTTGTCACGGAGGTGCCGCAAGAACGGAGTCGACACTCGGTGGGTTAGAACCAAAATCACGTGTTCAGTCGTAACCATGTTCTTATCCCAGCGAGTTTTGCCGGTCGGATCAACTCCGACGCAATAAAGACGCCCTTTGTGTGCACCGACAAAATCCGTGTAACCGATTGTGCGGTAAGGGCGGCCGAGGCGGTGAGCTTTGTGCGAGCAGAACTCCTGCATCGTCGTGCGACCGACGAGCCACGCGTCGACCTTGATCTTCTTCGCGACTCCTTCAAACACGCCGGCCATTTTCGATTTGTTAGGCCAGTTCTCAGGGGTGGATCTGCCGTCGATGCTGCTCACCATGTGCGCGATAATGTAAGGCCGTTTCATACCTGTTGATTCCATTCCTTTTGTGCAGATTGTTCGAGTGCGCGGAGAGGAGCTACGAGCGTCGACTGATCAAACTTAGACCGAGCTTGCGAGCCTTTGACTCCACGCTGACTTTCAGACGGCGGTAAGAAAGCGTTCACGGCTTGCATCGACAGAGCGGTGAGTTCCGGCATCAATGCACGAACCGCGACGAGCACGCGAGCCGACCAACCGACGATGATCTCGCTTCGGCGATCGAGAACCGCGTTGAGAATCTTGCGGGCCGCGCGATCGGCGCCCATTGAGATCAGTGGGAGTTGATCGGCCGCCGCAAACCAAAAGAATTCCGATTCGGTGTCGCCTTTGACGACAGCATTTTTGGGAGATCCCGTGCGCATGAGTCCGGGGTAAGCGACCGTCAGTGAAATCCCGGAGGCTGCCAGTTCAGGCCGAACGGCGTCGGCAAATCCGCCGAGCGCGAACTTCGTTGCGGAGTAAGCGCTCATGTGAGGCATCGCGACTTTTCCGCCGACCGAAGAGATGAAGCACATTCGCGAACCCGGCTTTAGAATGGGCTGAAGAATTCTGACGCTTGCGATTGCCGCTTGCAGGTGTAGATCGATCGCGTTTTTAAAATCGCGATCGGTGAAGGAGTTAAAAGGGCCCACGCTAATGAGGCCAGCGTTATGAATGAAGGTGTCGATACGTCCGAAGTCTTTCATTACGCGATCGACCGCGCGTGCGAGATCTCCTTCGACTGTCACGTCACAGCGGATTCCGATAGCGCGAGGTCCCAGTTTTTCACTGGCGGCTTGAAGCTCGCGGTTGTTTCTCGCAAGCAAGATGACCGTGGCGCCTCTCCGGATGAGGTTTTGCGCCAGAGCGAATCCGAGTCCCCGAGAGCCCCCGGTGATCACGACGATCTGATCTCGGTAGTGAGCGAAGCGAAGAGAGCGAACGGCGAGATAGGTGAGGCCTGCCACAACAGCGAGATGAGTGGATTTCATAAGCGTCGTCCTCCGCTCGCGAGTTTAGTCGATGGCGACTGACTGAGAACTGCGTGTGTACAGAATTTCTTTTAAATCCGTCACTCGACGAACAGATTAGAGCAGCGAATGCCAACGAAGGAGGGATAAGACGGGTCGTGCGAGACTTGTGTTCTCATCTTGGACTGATAGTCGCGGTGATTCTCGCCTGGCAAGCCAGGTGCTGGATCGCCGAGATGCCACGCACCGACCGGGCTCACGGAGTCGTATTGGCTTGCTCGAATTTTACGTTCGAGCTCGACGTCGAGCGAATCGAGTCGGATTAGATTCTCGCGTTTGAGCCAGTCGAGATTGCGGATCAACGACTCGCCACCGATCAGAGCCATGAAGTCGTATCGAACCGAAGGATGACGTCTCGCTAAGAACGAGTCGATCACCCGAAGCGCTGAGCGAAATCCGCCGTTGACGACATAGTCGACGAAAAGAAACCTGCGCCCGTGAGCTCGACGAATCAGTGGTCCAAGAACTTCTTCGAGATAGGCATCCATCTCGCGCGGAGATCGAGCGGCCGCTTGTTCATTGAGAGCCGCCCTCGAATAGGCCATTTGCGATGCCGACTTCTCTCCTGCGATCGCCTGCAAATAGGCAATGATCGGAGTGGGGCTACGTCCAATTCCTATGTAAAGGTACTTTTCCGGAGGCCGCTCGCGCAAAATCTGCGAGGACGCTTCACGAATGGCTTCGATCTCACCCGCGGACGCGAGGCTTGTCGCAAGTGTCAAAAAGATTGCCACCGCAAGCAGTGTTAAAATGGATTTCAATCGTGATGAAAACACATCGGAAATTAAGAGCAATAATCGAGCGCGAATCGACCTTAAAACGGAGATTGAGTTCGGGAGGCTGAAAGAGCGGTGTCAGCGACACAGCTCAACCGTTCGCGCTCGGAGTCGTCGAGTCCGAACCGGTAACCCGTGCCGTGAACAGATTGAACATAGTGCGAGTGCTCACCCAATTTCTTCCGTAGTTTCGAGACATGGGTATCAACGGAGCGAGAGTACACATAAACGTGCGTTCCCCACACTGAGTTCAAAACCTCCTCTCTCGAGAAAACATGATTCGGCTTGCGCGCGAGAAACAAGAGAAGTTTGAATTCAATCGGCGTCAGTTCGATTTGCTTTTCGCGCCCATGCTCGTAGGCGTGAACACGCTGAGTGATGCGGTTAATTTGGAGATCGCCTAAGCGCATGAAATCTTGTTCGTTACGTTCGCGTGCGACACGGCGTAAGCGAGCTTCGACACGCGCCTTGAGCTCGATGGGTTCGAAGGGTTTTGTGATGTAATCTTCGCCGCCGACCGAGAAGCCCATGACCTTATCGGCAATATTTGTTTTTGCACTCAAGAAGATGACCGGCATTCTTTGCAGCTGATCGTTAGCTTGCATCATCGAACAGAGCCGGTAGCCATCGCCGTCCGGTAAAACGAGATCGAGCAAGACGAGATCGAACGTCTTCTTGTCGAGAGCGCGTGAAGCTTCGCCAAGAGTCTTCGCCCACTCAATGTGCGACGTCTGGCCGAGCGCGAATTTGACGAGTTGATAAGTCTCGACCGTATCTTCCACCAAAAGAATCTGATTCATGCTGCTACCTCTCGTTTAAGATTCGCGAGGAGAGTAAGGGCTAAGGCTGTTTATATAAAGATAAATTCCGGAAATGTTCGAAGCAGCGTGATGAACTCAAATTCAACGGCCAAAGCGAAGGCAACAGTGTGACGATTGTGATGAAAACAAATATAATTTACCAGTAAATCGGGGTTTGCTTCGCCTCACGTGTGCCTTTGAACCTCTTCTGCAGACGCGTCCACCACGCTTTGCGCGCGCTGACCGGTAAAGACGTTTTTTCATCCCACTTCACGGCTTTGGGTCCGCAGTAAGGCGCACCGTAATGGTCTTTGAAACACAAGAGCATTCCGCGGAGGAGCTCGGCCTCGAGCGGATTTTTCTTCGCGTCATTCGCTTTGAAACCTTCAAGAGCAAGAAGGTAGTAATCCATCGCCGAGGTGATGTCGCCAAACGACTGCGATTCACAAGACGCAAAGATTTTCGGAGATGGCTCGATGCTCGATACGAAGAGGCCGACGCGAGCGTTGGCTTCAGCGTCTTTCTCGTCGCTCGCAAGTCGCTCAGCCGACGATGCTAAGAGCTTAAATTCATTTTTTGCAGCAGCCGTCGTGACGTGCTTGTAAGCCTCGACAGCGTCATTCCACTTCGAGCGCACGATCAGCTTTGCCATGACGACGGGTTCAAGTTGCTTTCGCACTTGCAGATCTAGATCTGTTTTCGCGAGAGTTGCGATCATCTGTTCAGGAGTCGTGGCTTGAACGAAGACGCGAACCACAGGGGCTGCGGTAAGGAGATCGAGATTTTTACGGGTCGCAATCGTCTCAGGCTTTTTCTCCCAAACATAGGTCATCGAATAGAAGTTTCGCGCGTCAATCTCGACGGTGCGACGTGCGTATTCGTCGGGCCCGAAGTTGGGGCCGATCTGGTAAGTGGCCAACTGAGGTTTAGAACGAATCATGTTCGACTTTTCAAGCGCTCGGCGGTCGGCCTTCATCGGGTGCGCTTTGATAAATTTTTCGACGAGCATGCGTGCGTCGTCGAAACGATTCATGGCCATGAGGAGTCGCGCATTCAGCACGACCCATGAGAGGCTACCGCCGTTGGTCTTCGCGACTGGTTGCTTTTGTAAGAGGTCGTAGCCTTCTTGCGCTCGTCCGAGACCTAAAAGAAGAACGGCGCGTGACCAGGCGTAAAGATCTTTGTACTTGGCAAATGCGGGCTCATCGACTTGCAGAGCTTGCTCCTGAACTTTGAGATCCCACTCGAATGAATTCTGTTCGTTAAACTTGCGGGTGACATAGTAAGCGCGAATCACCCAGAGAATCGGGTGCAGGTGTTTCGACGCTGCTATCACCTTCGGGTCAAGATGCATAGCCTCGTTGAAAAGACCTGTAATCTCACCCTCGTTACGCGGCGAACGGGCAAGAGCGGTGTCGACCGCCGCACCCCAATCCGCCGAGTAAGCATTGATGTTGTCACTGATAAAGCCCGAACGGCGCGCGAGGCCCCAGGCCGACTTCGCCCATTCGTGCTCAGGATATTGCTTTGCGAAAGCCACGAAGGCGTCGCGGGCTTTCTGCGCAAGATCCTTATCGACTTGATTGGCGTGGTAACCGTCGTAGTTCGCTTGAGATGCGCGCAAATAAGAACGCGCAATCAAATATTTTGCGCGCGGGATATCCCGTTCCGAATTCTGAACTTGTTTGAAGAACTCGATCGCTTTCGTATAGTCGCCGTTTCGAAACTCCTGAATCCCTTTGTAATAAGCTGTTCGCTGATTTTCAGGAGGAAGTGTTTCAGGAGAGCTTTCCTCGGTGCTAACGATCGAAGTTTCGGCAGGCGCTTTCGCTCCCGAAAGTTCCCACGCGAGGATGTCAAAATTGGTTTCGGTGATGTTGTTCGGATCAAGATGTGAAAGCTGGTTTTGCCCGCACGTATCGAGGTCGGGAATCTCGGTCGAGTTGGGGCCGTAGGTGAGACATGTGTTGGAGTAGCAACCCCATGGTCCACAAGCGAAAGCCGAAGGTGCAAACAAAAGAGTCATGGCGAAGATGAGTTTCACAGTTGTGTTCCCCCGTAGAACTGAGTGAAGCCTTTAAATTTCGAATTGCGCTTGAGTCGCTCAGCGGCTTCGCGCGGAAGAGTTTGATAAGGAAGAAGGCCGAGCTTGAACGGATAGCGAGCGCGCTCGAGCTCTTGCAAATTCATTTCGTGATACGCGTGCTCGCGGGCGCCTCGGTAGAGCTGAAAGTAAACGGTGACGTCGCGACCGAAATCGAACTCGCGAAGCTTTAACCAATCGGCGAGTCCCGTGACGGAGAGATGCGTTTCGCGCGGTAGGCGCTTAAGGACACCCGCGACATCACGACGATAATCGGCAAGTTTAGAGGTCGGGGAATCATAGTCGAGCTGAAGTCCTACGACCCGAACGCCGTGACGACGCCAGGCTTCGCGCAGTTCGACGAAAGTCCGCGCGATCACGTCGGCGCGCGGGCGGCTTTCGAGACGAAACACCAAAGTGAGCTCTTTCACCGGCCACGCCCACGGGCTGGGTCCACGCGCCGACATCACGCCCGATCGATCAATATGCCGTTGAAGGACGAGCACAGATTCCGACGCGACTTTGTCCGACTGCGCACGGTAAGCGCCCGGCCAAACCCAAACTTCGGCAAGAGACGAGCACGAGATGAAAAGAGAGATCAAGACACTCAACATATTTCATATGAGTACAGCGGGATCTCTCTCACCGTTCAAGCGCTACTTCGCGCAAGGAGAAATCATCATTGGCCGCCGCCCCCGTCGGCGCTAAAGATGCCGCCCGTCGTGTAGCTCGCATCATTTGCTGCGAGCTGAACGTAGATCGAGGCAAGCTCGGCTGGCTGGCCTGGCCGGCCGAGCGCCGTTGTCGCACCAAACGATTTTTGTTTTTCGGCATTCGCACCGCCGCCGACTTGGAGCGGGGTCCAGACAGGGCCGGGCGCAACTCCGTTCACGCGAATCCCTTTCGACGCGAGTTGCTTCGCGAGACTCTTCACGAAGCTTGTCGTCGCGGCCTTCGTTTGCGCGTAATCGTAGAGATTTGGTGACGGCACCGTCGCTTGCTCCGATGTCGTCGCGATGATCGCCGAACCTGGAGGCATGTGCGGGACGGCCGCTTTCAAAATCCAAAAGGGCGCGTAGATGTTAGTTTTCATCGTCCAGTCGAATTGCTCGGTCGAAATTTCGAGAAATGAATCGTGTGTCTGTTGGCGTGCGGCGTTGGAAACTAAAATGTCGAGACCTCCCAAATCCTTTCGCGCTTTCTCAACGAGTTGCGAGCAGAACTTCTCGTTACGCAGATCACCCGGAATGGCCACCGCTTTGCGTCCGGCGGCTTTGATCAATGCTACGACCTCTTTCGCGTCAGATTCTTCAAACGGCAGATAGTTGATCGCGACGTCGGCTCCTTCACGAGCAAACGCGATCGCGGCCGCACGGCCCATTCCTGAGTCGCCTCCGGTGATGAGTGCTTTTCTACCGATGAGGCGCCCTGTTCCGACGTAAGACTTTTCTCCGTGATCAGGAACAGGATTCATCTTGCTCGCAAGAGCGGGCCACGGTTGTTGCTGAGGAGTGAAAGGTGGCTTCGGGTATTTCTCGCGGGGGTCGACGAAAGGTGCGGTGGCGTTGGGCTGCGGACTTTCAGCGGCGTGAGCCGTAGATCCGAGTGCAGCGGCGGTAAGTCCAAGTCCGAGTCCGCCGAGAGCTTGGCGGCGCGTGAGTGTGTCGTTCATAAATTGAGTGTCCCTTCTTGAAAGGACATCAGCTTACGAAACCGAAGAGCGAGAAGTGATGGGGATACGGTGTAAAAAGAGCGACAACGGGCTCAAGGAGCGCAGGGCCACCACGTTCGAAGGCCGTTGTCGCGGGATCAAAAATTAATAGTCGCTGGTGCCGCGCTTGAGATTCTGGAGAGATTCACCCATCGTGCGAATCTCTTTTTCGTAAGCTTCGAAGACCATCTGTTCGATCATCGAGCGCGTCTCTTGGTTGAGAGGGTGCGCGATGTCTTTGAACTGACCGTCTTTGCGCTTCTTCGAGGGCATCGCGACGAAGAGTCCGGTCGCACCGTCAATGATCTTCAGATCACGAACGACGAATGCGTTATCGATGGTGATGGAGACATATGCTTTGAGCCGGTCTTCGTTGACCGGAAAGACCTTCACTTCGGTGATGACCATAGACGCTTCCTCCGGGATGCAGAACACTCAGGTGTTGCTCCTCTAGTTTACGGCGAAGCGGCAGGGAAACTTAAGACAAAGGTCGAGGGTGTCTCAGACTGAGACAGGAGAAGGCGAGCGAAACAAACAAACTGTTCCGCTATCGCACGTTTCATCGATCGTCCATCCATGTTGATCGAGAGCTTCGCGGACCCATGTGTTCGCGCGGCCCTTGGTAATCACGGTGATCTCTTTCTTTTGACCGGCGCGAATCAGCTGATTCAAGACAGTCGCGTAAGTGTCGCGAGAGAAGGGGTCATACATATAGTAAACGTCAGCGTCGGGAAGTGCGAAACTCGAAAGATCGCGCGTCTCGAAATCAACTCTCGCCAGTCCTGCGCGCCTCGCCACGATGTTTGAGTCTACAACTCGGTGATCGACGTACTCATAGCCGGTAAAAGAAATATCGGGACGGAGAAGACCGATGACGAAACCGACGCGGCCATAGCCCGAGCCGAGATCGAGCACGCGCGCGTTCGGCGAGATGTGCGCGCGATCGAGAGCGAGCAGAATCGATGAGTAAGAGGTTTGAACGCCGATTCCCGCGCCTTCGTAGAGTCGCTCACGTTGGGCGGGGTCAGACGCCATCTGAAGATCGAGGTCGTAATGAATACCGAGGACTTCGTCCATTTCATCGAATGCGCGGTACATCGCCTCGCTGAAAGCGTTGTGCGGAATGGCATCAAGCTCGCGCGACCGAGCATCCATCAGACGCATGGCTTGCGTCGCAATTTCCCGGAAGCGCTCGGTGCTCTCGACCTGAATACACGAAACCAGGACGTGAATGAGATGAGTTGTGCGGTTGAAATAAGTCTTCAGATCCCGCGACGAAGCGCCAACGATTTCGTTTTCGAGAAACGAGAGTGGTCGGAGTTCGAGCCTCATTTGCTGAGTCCGAGGATCGTGAAAGTGAGGCCCGCCGCGGTTTTGTCGTAGCCAATCTTCGTCGATAAGAGGTTTCAACACGCCCCTGAGAAAGAGGCTTGAAACAAAAAGAGAGGCGATATCGAGAGTCGAGAGCTTCGAAAAGCTCTCGATCAGGGATTCGTTTGTCGATGACGCCTCAGCGAGTTCAGTTTTCAGAATCGCTTCGGCGTTCGGAGATCGATCTTCCATCGACCTCAATTAGATCGAGATCAAACTCCACAGGTCAAAAGGTATTATCGTCCCAGAGTGACGATGGCCATCGTATTCCCGCGAATGACGCGAACGAGATTCGCGCCTTTGCGCAAAGTCTTCAGAACATCGGTTGCTTTTGCCGTTGGCTTGCGGTTGACGTCGACGATCATGTCGCCTGGGCGAAGTCCCACGCGGGCGGCCGCCGAGCTCGGATCGACATCAGTGACGATCGGGAAGCGTTCGTTTGAACGAACTTCGAGATCGCGCGCCAACTCTTCGCTGTAATTCGCCACTTTGAACCCGAGATCGAATGGAGCTTTTTGACCGAAGTATTGTTTCGGTGACGAAGGGCGAACGTCGTTCGGCGCTTCATCGACTTTTATTTTTGCCGAGACTTCCGAGCGCTTACCGTTTTGATCGAAGCGAAGAGCCTTCACGTTGACCGTTGAACCGATCGTCGTGTCGCCGACCGCGTTCTGGAGCCCCCCGGCATCTTCGATGTCTTTGCCTGCGAAGTTGACGATGATGTCGTAGGGACGAAGTCCCGCTTTATCTGCCGGACCATTTCTCATGACGTCGGTCAGTAGAACACCTTTCGCGTCGCGGATGCCGAGTTGGCCAGCGACATCGTCGGTGACCGTTGCGATACCGACGCCAATGTACCCGCGTTTCACGCGACCATCTTTTTCAAGCTGTGCGACAATTTGCTTTACGTTGTCGATCGGAATCGCGAATCCGATCCCTTGCGCGCGCGCATCAATCGCCGTGTTGACGCCGATGACATAACCTTGCGTGTTGACGAGCGGGCCACCCGAGTTGCCCGGGTTGATCGAGGCATCAGTTTGAATGAACGGGAAGCGGTTGATCTCGGCGATCTCGCGGCCGAGCGCCGACACGATTCCGGTCGTCATTGTGTGCGCGTGGCCGTAAGGGTTACCGAAGGCCGCGACGTATTCGCCGACCTGAACGTTTTTCGATTCACCGAGCTTTGCGACCGGCAATTTTTCTTTCGCGTCGATTTTAATCAAGGCGATGTCGGTGCGTGGATCGCGGCCGATCACTTGCGCTTCATAAAGTTTCTTCGATGTTGAATCGAGTTGAACTTTGATGACGTCGGCTTGTTCGACGACGTGGTTGTTCGTGATGATTAGGCCATCTTCGCGAATGATAAAGCCTGTTCCGAGAGCCATCGCCTCTTGGGGGCCTTGCTCCGGCATTTGACCGCCGCCAGGTCCGCGGCCGCCGTAAAATTGCTCAAAGAAATCTTGCAGCGGATCGCGGTAACGAGCCTGCATTCTCTTCGGAGTTTGTGTTGTCGTAATTGAAACGACGGCCGGGTTCACGAGTTTCGAAAGTTCGACCCAAAGATTCGCCGGCAAAGGGGCGCCGAGTTTCGAGAGATCGAGGGGAACTTGATTTTTGAGATCGCGGGCCGCTTGGTCGACCGGCTTCGGCGCAGGCGTCGTGACCGTCGGTGGACCTGATTGAGAGTTTGCATTCGGTGAGAAAAAGCAGCCGGCAGTGCCGGCTAAAACAGCGGTCACGAAAATCGGCAAGTAACGTCTTTTCATATTCATCCTTACTTTGCGGTCACGAATTTCATTTGGAGGTCGGTGACGATGGACTCGATGAATTTTTGTTCGTCGGCCGTCAGGTTGTTCTTCGTTTTGTCACGAAGCATGCGGAGGAGATCGATGTTGAAGCGAGCCAAATTCAAATCTTTTTCGGTTTTGTTGGTCATCGGATTTGGGGCGAGACCTAAAGCCATGGCGGCCGAAGACCCGATTGAGAGAACGAGAGTTGAAAAGTTGGCTTCCATTGGGGATGCATTGCTCATGTTGTTACGAACCTCCACGCACTCCAATATCGACCGCTATTTTGCGCAGTCAAGTGAAGGCGGTCGGATGTTCGTTTGTGGTTTTCTTCAAAGGGGTTCGTAGCCCGTCAAAGCTTTCAAGCGTGCTTCGATCGGGGGCTGCGCCGATGCAAATTTCCACATCGGGTAGCGAGTGAGTGGGCTCACGGTAAAGAGGTGAGCCTCGGCGAGATTGACCGGAAACGGTCGCGTCTTGGCGTAGCTATCAAGCTTCCAGAGAGTGCGCGCCACGGTGCCAGCCCCCGCTCGAGTCGTTTCGCCCGCTAAACGATCTGACGTGATCAACGCTTTGCGACTCACCGAGAGTCGCACGAGAAGCGCGACCAAAGGCGAGACAAGAAGCGTCATTGGTCCGATCAAAACACCCGCGTGCTTCAGGAGAGTCTCGCGTTTAGCCCGGATTTTCGGAATGAAGTCGCCGATCCACCGAAACAAGATCACATCGTCAACGAAGCTCGCGGTCAGAGTGATGAGGCCTACGAGAGCCGAAACCGCTGTCGCACTTGAAGTCTGCTGGGTTTTCAAGCGGTGAAGTTCGTAAGCGAGAACGATGCGAACTTCGTCGTTCTTGAAGCGCTTTAGAAGTTCGTCAGAGAGATAGATGCGCGCTTGCTGAGGGATCAGGCCAGCACTGAACGCCAAGGGAGTGGCCGAGCGAATCACGACGATCGCCGGAGCGCGCACTCCGATCGCGCGCGCAAGCTCTTTCACTTGGCGGCGAAGCCCCCACGGGTCTTGACCCTCGAGTTCGTGCCCGGAAAAAAGACCGGCGATTCTGAAGTCGGCGTAGAAATAAACGATCGAATTGACGGTCAAAGCCATCAAGAAGCCGACGAGTAAACCAAATCGACCCATCGCGTGACCACCGAAGATCAAACCGAAAGAGATCGCGGCGAGAACGACCCAGACTTTTGCCGTACGCAAGGCATCCGAGCGCCGCGCGCTGAACCAAAGATTCTTGATTTGCACGCGCCATTTTTGCGGGCGACGGATTTGGGTCTGCGGTCCAGTCATGAATGGCATTATTCCATTGAAAGCAGTAATGTAGCCAAGCGAAAATAGATGCCACTACCGCTAACGCACCCGAGAAGGCCAGAAAAGGAATTCGGTCTATGTCTGACGTCGATATTTTAGCGCTCAACGCCGCCATCAAACAAGAAAGCCAATTCGTCGATCGGATGATGAAGGAGGTTGGCAAAGTCGTCGTTGGGCAGACCGAAATGCTCGAAGGCATCTTGATGGGACTTCTCACCGGCGGTCACGTTCTTCTCGAAGGTGTTCCCGGTCTCGCGAAGACGTTGACGATCTCGTCGGTTTCGAAATCCATCTCGCTGGCTTTTCAACGCATCCAGTTCACGCCCGATCTTCTTCCTTCAGACCTGATCGGTACGATGGTGTTCAATCCGAAGTCGGGTGAGTTCACCGTCAAAAAAGGCCCGATTTTTACGAACATCGTTCTGGCCGATGAGATCAACCGTGCGCCGGCGAAAGTTCAATCCGCACTCCTCGAGGCGATGGCGGAGAAACAAGTCACTATCGGCGAGACGACTTACAAACTCGAAGTTCCGTTTCTGGTGCTCGCGACCCAAAACCCCCTCGAGCAAGAGGGAACTTATCCACTCCCTGAAGCCCAAATGGACCGCTTCATGTTCAAGATCAACGTCGATTACCCTTCGAAATCCGAAGAGCTCGAGATCATGAACCGCATGGGACAAGACAAACAACCGATTATCGAATCGGTCATCACTCAAGAAGACTTGCTTCGTGCGCGTTCGCGGGTCGATCAAATCTACGTCGACGATAAACTGCGCGGTTACATCGTCGAGATCGTCATGGCGACTCGTGAACCGTCAAAGCACGGCCTCGGGCACATCGAAAATTTGATTCGCGTCGGCGGCTCGCCGCGCGCGACAATCTCATTGATTCGTGCGGCGAAGGCGCATGCATTCTTGCGCGGTCGCGGTTACGTGACGGCCGAAGACGTCAAGGCGATCGCTTACAATGTTTTAAGACACCGTTTGATTTTGTCTTTCGAAGCCGAGGCTGAAGAAATTAAATCTGACGAAATCGTTAAAGAAGTTTTGGGCGCAATCGAAGTTCCTTAAGCAGGCCGAAAAAGGATTGTGTAGGTGGCTCTTCCTCCCGAGATCCTCAAGAAGGTCAAACTTCTGGAGATCAACACTCGCAAACTCGTGAACTCGCTTTTTGCGGGCCAGTATCACTCGGCCTTTAAAGGGCAGGGGATGACGTTCGCGGAGTTTCGTGAGTACGTCGTCGGTGATGACGTGCGCGCAATCTCGTGGCCGGTGACGGCTCGAACGGGAAAGACGTTCATCAAGAAGTTCGACGAAGAACGCGAGCTCACGTTGATGCTCGTCGTAGACGCGTCGGGCTCATTGAATTTCGGATCAGCGAATTATTTGAAAGGCGAGATCGTCACGCACCTCTCCGCCGTCCTCGGTTTCGCTGCGGCGAAGAACAATGACCACGTCGGCCTTCTTCTTTTCACCGATCAGGTCGAGCACTATGTGCCACCGAAAAAAGGCCGCGGTCATATTCAGCGAATCTTGCGCGATCTTTATTTCTTTAAACCGAAATCGTCAGGCACGAAGATTTCGTCGGCAGTCGATCACTTGCGCGGACTTTTGAAAAAACGCGCGACCGTGTTCGTCTTCTCGGATTTCCAGGACGCCGGCTACGCGCAAGCTTTAAAAGGCCTGTCAAAAAAGCATGATGTCGTCGCCTGCGTCGTCCAAGATCCGGCCGAGCTCGATTTGCCAGCCCTCGGCCTCGTCGATCTCGAGGACGCCGAGACAGGGCAGATTTTAACGATCGATTCGTCTTCGCCTGAATTCCGCCGTGCTTACTCTTCGCACGTCGAGCGCTTGCGCTCCGATCGCGAACAAGAACTTCGTCAGGCGAACGTCGACCGAGTTGAAGTCGTTTCGGGTGACGATTTCGTTGAACCACTCATCGCTTACTTCCGGAAAAAAAATGCCCGGAGGTAAAGATCAATTCAAATTTCCAGGCGAGAAACCGGTGACACGCGAGGCAATGGATCCAACGCCGACGCCTGTGCCCACTCCCGCACGTTCGGCGCGAACTGCACCGAAAGAAAAACCGACTCCGAAGCCGACGCCTGCAATGAATCAACAATGGAAGTGCGATCTCCAGGGTTTATCGAGCGACGGAAAATCGGGCGGCGAACTGCCGGAGAAAATTACCGTCGGTCAAAAGCTTCTCGCAACTTGCAGTGGAGAAATGTCGTCGCTGGCGCGTGAAGGTTTGAAGATCGAACTCAACGATCAAGAAACGTACTCGCTTCACTTGCTTGAGGTTCTAGAACTTTCTCAAACAAAAGCGTCGCTGATCGTGACGCCGTGGAAAGCCGGCGAGCTCAAGATCACAAACCCGGCATTGACCGACACGCGCACGCGAGTCGGGATGGGCGATCTCGAGCTCACGGTCGCGAGCGTGATTGATCCGGCCAAAAATCCCGAAGGTAAACCTTATCCGCCGATGCACCCTTTGGCCCTCGCATGGCCTCTCTGGCTCTGGCTTTTTGCGGGCGCCATCGCGCTGGGCGTCTTATATCTGTTAGGTCTCGGCGTTCGGAAGTCTCTTCGTCGCAAAAAATTATTGGCGATGCTGGAGAAGCACACGACGGCTCTGTCGCCGGTCAATCATTTCAACCGTGAGCTTCGTCGGCTGCAGCGAAAAATTCCGGTCGGCGATCAAACCTGGACTCGCGAAGAGTCGCGCGAATTCTTTTCGGAGTTAGAATCGCAGTTTCGTTGGTTTTTGGCGCGCGAACTCGTCATTCCGGCGATCGATGGTTCGCCGGGCGAGATCTTGCGTGAAATGAAACGCGCGGATTTTCTGGTCTACAAGCACAGCTCGCGCGACGTTCGCATCGCGCTCATCGAACTCCGTAAAGCGCAGTCTGCGCAACTCGCGGGTGAAGATGCTCTTCAACTGATGGATCTCTCGCGCAAAGTCGCAGACCGCATCGCCAAAGAGAGGAACGTGTAATGCTCTCCTACGCGACACCTTCCGCGTTTGCGTTGTTCCTGCCTTTGATCGCCGTCGCGGTCTGGATGATCTACAACTCGCGAAAAAGGCCGACGGTGCAATTCAGCTCGCTCGATTTCGCGAAGTCACTGAAGCCGACTCTGCGTGCGCGTCTTCGGTGGCTCCCGGCCGCACTTATGCTGGCTTCGCTTGCGTGCGCGATCGTCGCGCTTGCGCGGCCGCAAAAAGCCGACACGAAAGTGAAAAAGAATGTCGAGGGCATCGACATCATGCTCACTCTCGACATCTCGGATTCGATGGTCATCGAAGACATGCCGCCTTACGAAAACCGAATCGAAGCGGCCAAGAAGATTGTCTCTGAATTTGTTGAATCACGCCCCAATGACCGAATTGGACTTGTTGTTTTCATGGGTGAGGCCTTTACCCGGGTTCCGCTCACTCTCGATCACGCGCTTCTTCTTCAGTCTCTGAAAGAGCTCAAGATTTCTCGCAACATCAAAATGGGGACCGCGATCGGTTCGGGCCTTGCCACGGCAGTCGGGCGCCTTCGCGACTCGAAAGCGAAATCGCGCGTGATCGTTTTCGCGACCGACGGCGAAAACAACTCTGGCACGATCGATCCCGAGACCGCGCTCGAAATCGCCAAAGGTTACGGGATGAAAATCTACGCGATCGGCATCGGTAAAGATGGCGATGCGCAACTTCCGGTTGAGTCTGTGGATGCCTTTGGCCGCAAGGTCAAGCGCTACCAGCCGATTCACTCGACGATCAACGACGATCTCTTGGGTCGCTTTGCGAGCGAGACGGGCGGAACTTACCGCCGCGCGACTGACTCGAACACCCTCCGCAAAGTTTTTAAAGATATCGATTCGCTCGAGAAGACGAAGATCGACGTGTCGTCGTACACGAAGTACGCTGAGTTATTCCCTCCGTATTTAACGGCGGCGGTTTGGCTCGCGATCGCGGCTTTGTTCTTGGGACAAACGGTTTTCAGGAGAGTGCCATGAGATTTGCGGCACCTGAAGCGTTTCAACTTCTCTGGATCATCCCGGTCGTCTGGATCGCGTCGATCGCGTTCGAACGTCGGGCTCGCCGCACCCTCCAAAAAGGCCTCGGCGAAAAGCTTGCGCCGTTTCTCTCCTCGAGCGTCTCGAGAACGAAGCGGTCGCTGAAGCTCGCACTTCGTCTTCTTGCGTTCGGCTGTTTCGTCGTTGCGCTCGCTCGGCCGCAGCTCGGTAAATCGATGCAAGAGATCAAAGTTCAAGGCGTTGAACTGATGATCGCCTTCGACGTCTCAAACTCGATGCTCGCCGAAGACACGAAGCCATCGCGCATGCAGCACGCAAAAACCGAGATGATGCGTTTGATGGATGCCTTAAGCGGCGACAAGGTCGGCTTGATCGCGTTCGCAGGTTCGGCAGTGACAATCTCTCCGCTGACGACCGACAAATCCTCACTGAAGATGTTCATCGACTCGCTCTCGACAGAATCGGTTGAAACTCAAGGGACAAACTTTACGAAAGCGCTCACCGAAGCCAGCGAAGCGTTCGATCGCGGCGGCGTTGAATCGGACGATACGCATAAAACGACCCGAGTGATCCTCGTTGTCTCCGATGGTGAAGATCAAGAAAAGGGCGCTCTCGATCTTGCGAAGAAGCTTGCGGCCGACGGAACCCGCATTTTTACCCTGGCGGTCGGCACCGAGCGAGGATCGACCATTCCACAACGTGATGAGCGCGGGTTCTTGCGATCTTACAAGCGAGATCGAAGTGGCAAAGAAGTCGTCTCGACCGTTCACGGCGACTTTCTTCGTGAGCTCGCATCGGTGGGGCAGGGAGCATTTCATCACGCTACCTTCGGTGGACCTGAAGCGCAACTCATTAAGTCTGACCTCGAAAAGCTTCAGCAGACCGAATTCGCGTCGTCGTTGGCGACTCAATACGACGAGCGATTCCAAATTCCGCTCTTCATCGGCTTTCTCATCTTGCTCGGCGAAATGATTTTGAGCGAGCGAAAGCCCGCGGGTCGCATCTGGAAGGGTCGCTTCGAGGTGCCGGAGTCATGATTACTCTTTTGCTTATTTCATCTTTGGCCTTCGGCGGTGAGCTCACGGGCATCATCAAAAACAACGAGGGCGTTTCTCGCTACGACAAAGGCAAGCCCATGGATGCCTACGGTTATTTCACGGATGCTCTCGGTGAGTTGCCGTTTGCGCCAGAGATTCAATACAACATCGGCAACTCGTTTTTGCAGATGAAAGATGTCGACAAGGCCGTGAGCCAGTACCGTTTGGCGATCAAGCTGGCTCCAGGCAATTCAAAACGTGAGCGCGAAGTTCGATTTCGCTCTCTTTTTAATATCGGGGCGATCTTAGCTTCTCAGAACAAAGTCGACGAGGCGCTTGAGACTTACCAAAAGGCGTTAGACATCAATCCCGATTCGGTCGAGACGAAGACGAACATGGAATTACTCACTCAAGGCGGCGGTTCCGGCGGCAAGGGTGATAAAGAAGACAAAGAAAAGAAGGATGACGGCGAAGGCGGGGATGATCAAAAGGACAAACAGTTCTCGAATAAGCCTCGCGAGAATCAGCCGCAACCTTACAAAGGCAAAGATCTGTCGAAGCAAGATGTCGATCGCATCTTGGATGAGTTGAAGCAGCAAGAAGAACAGATTCGCGCCAAAGATCAGAAAGAGGGAGGCAAGGATGCGCCGCCTGACAAAGACTGGTAACTGGGGATCTACGTTTAATACGTTCGCGTTCACGTTCATGTTCATGTTCATGTTCATGTTTCATGGGGTTGCGTTTGCGGCGGAGGATGTTGAAGTCACTGCGTCGGTCGATCGTACGCAGCTTTCGCCTGATGATACTCTGCAGTTGAATGTTTCGGTTTCGTCGAGCTCGGAAGTTTCGATTTCTCAGCCGACTTTGCCGCCGCTGAATGACTTCGAAATCTTGAACGAGTGGACTTCGAATGAATCGCGCACTTCGTTTACGAGTGGGCGCGGCGGCATGCAGCGAAAGACTGTGCAGACGACCAAGTATAACTTTTTGCTTCAGCCGAAGCGCGAAGGAACTCTGTCGATCGGCGGCGTCGATGTCGTTGTTGACGGTCGCTCGCATGTGACGAAACCAATCGTTTTGAAAGTAGCTCGTGGTTTGGGCGGCGGAGTCGCTCCTCCAACAACGGCGCGGCCAGGGGGCGGCGGGGTTCAGCTCCCTCAAGGGTTCGATGATGAAGACGCTGACGATTTGTTTGCGCAGCTTCTCCGTCGCGGTATGGGCGTTCCGGGCGGGCCAGATGACGATCCCGGTTTTGGCGGTTCACGCACACTTCCGATCAATCCGAACGACGCTTTCTTCGTTCAAGTGGAGACCGATAAAAAAGAAGCTTACGTCGGAGAACAGGTCACCGTTTCATTTTATCTCTACACGCGTGGGATGATCCGCGATCTCGATACTTTAAAATACCCTTCGTTGAAAGGTTTCTGGAAAGAAGACATCGAGATTGCGACTCACCTGAACTTCGTCAACGAGGTCGTGAACGGAATCCCGTACAAGAAAGCTCTGTTGGCATCGTTCGCTCTCTTTCCGATCAAAGAGGGTGTTGCCACGGTCGATGAGTACAAAGCGAAATGCGCCGTTTCGACGGATGCTCTTGGCGGAATGGGTTTTGGGAAAGCGTACACTTACACGAAGTCGTCTTCGCCGGTGAAGATCAACGTTAAGCCCCTCCCGGTTGAAGGGCGTCCCGCGGATTTCTCGGGGGCCGTCGGTGAGTATCAGGTGACGGCTTCAGTCGAGGACAAGAATGTCGTCTCGAACCAGCCGTTTACTTACAAAGTGCGTTTTGAAGGCCGCGGCAATGCGAAGTTAATCGAACTTCCTCCGTTCACGGCGCCTGAAGGCCTTGAGCAGTACGATATCCAAAAAGATTCGAAATTTTTCAGAACCGGCACCTCCTACAAGGATTTTTCGATTCAATTGATCCCGCGACGCGAGGGTGAGTTCGTTTTGCCAGCGCTGACGGTTTCGATCTTTGATCCCCGGTCGAAAGCTTACGTGCAGAAAACGACCGAGCCTGTTCGCGTCATCGTTTCGAAGGGAGCGGGACCCCAAGCTGACGGTCAGATGATGAAAGACGTGGGTGGTGGCGGCGGCGGTGCGCGTGCGAAAGTCGATGCTCCGCCAGCGTTGATGGTCGAACTCAAACAACCTTTCTCGGTGTCGGGTCGCCAGTTCGCAGTCGGTTTTCCATTGATGTTAGCGCTCATGTTCGTTGGACTTGGCTGGAAGGCGAAAAACGAACTCGGGTGGGGCGCGAAGAAAGCTGATTTGCAACGCCGCCTGCGCGCGCGTCTTCGTCGCGTCGATGCGCGAGTCGCGGCCGGTGATTGGCGCGGTGTCGGCGTCGAGATGACGAACGCCGTGTACTTCGTGTTGGGAGAAATCTCGGGCGAGGGCGGCGCTTCAACCGAACTCGATAAGCTTTTGAAGAAAGCTCCTCCCTCGGTGCGTCGCGAACTCTCGGTGCCGCTCGCGAAGCAGATGGATATCTTTCAGGTGCTCTCGTTTGCGCCGGAGTCAGTCGTTGGTGATCTGAAAAATCCTGAGCGCCTGCGTGCGGCCGTGAGCGACATGGCCGCGCTGATGGAGAAAGCGGTGCTGTTGGGGTTGTCGTCGGGGCAGACGGAGGATGCGGGAGCGTGAGCGCGCCTTGCGTGTTTTTGGCTCGGGGCTAGTGAGTTTGTGATTTATGTCTGAGCGCATTCGCGATTTTGGACCCCGCGCCGACTTCATGCGCATGAAGTGGCGCGGTGATTTCGTGACTTTGCCTCCGCGAGTTTTTGGTGGCGCGATCTTTTGTCCATCCATGAGAGGCGGATCGGGCAAAGATTCTTCGGGAATTTTGTTTTTTTGATTGACGCTGGTCTTGGTTCGCGAGGATTGCGCTAAATCGATTTTGATTATGCGAGCTTCAGGGTTGGTGCGCTGTTCGCTGCGACTCGCGAGAAGGCTTGTTGCTGCATTTAGCGTCCTGTCAGGCGCAAGTTTGTTTTACCGAACGCTCTGCCATTTTCCAGCAAAAATCGTTTTTTAAAACTCATGTTAGGTTCTCTGTCGAAATCGAAACGGAGAATGC
>CAJYIL010000635.1 GCA_913774795.1 Pseudobdellovibrionaceae bacterium | reverse complement strand
CTGAGCGGCCGCATCAGTTTTGAACTTGTCCAAAAATCTGCGATGGCCGGAATAAGATTTATCGCCGCGATCGGCGCCCCCTCGAGCTTGGCCGTCGATCTCGCCAAAGATCTCGACATCACACTCGTTGGCTTTCTTCGCGGAGAAAATTTTAACGTCTACTCGGCCCCGGAGCGGTTGGTATGAAACTAAGACTCGAAAACGAGAGCGTTCGATTCAGACTGTCGCCCGAGGACGTCGACCAGCTTGAACGCGAAAAGCGTCTGGGAGCCATCACGCGATTGAGCCCCGAGACGTCGTGGAACTACTCGATTGAAGCGAGCCAAGCCTCGATCGCGCGCATTGAGGCCACGGGCAGCCTCTTTCGACTTCTTGTACCGACAGTGACACTGGCTCCGTGGCTTCGTTCCGCGGAGATCGAACTCAACTTTTCGATCGATGGACTGCACGTCGCAGTCGAAAAAGATCTCAAGCCCCAAAAACGGAGCACCATTCATGGATAGACCGAAAGTCGGTTCACAAAAGCACACGGCCGGAGGCATTCCGGCGATTCTCTCGTCGATGAAACACGCGTTCGGTGAAGCCGGCGTGATCCGCGGCACGAGAGAACTCACACGCTTGAATCAGAAAACCGGCTTCGATTGCCCCGGTTGTGCATGGCCCGATCCCGATGGACATCGCTCATTCACCGAATTCTGCGAGAACGGAGCCAAAGCGATCGCCGAAGAAGGTACAACTCTTCGCGCTGATCCTGATTTTTTCAAAATTCATTCGGTTCAGGAACTCTCATCGTGGTCGGATTACCATATCGGAAAAGCGGGTCGCTTGACTCACCCGATGGTTCTCAAACCAAACGCGTCTCATTACGAACAAATTTCGTGGGATGAGGCCTTCACACTGATCGCTGAAGAGCTCAATGGGCTCTCCTCTCCGGACGAAGCGATTTTTTATACCTCAGGACGCACCAGCAACGAAGCAGCCTACGCCTACCAACTCTTCGTTCGACTCTTCGGAACAAACAACCTTCCCGATTGTTCAAACATGTGTCACGAGTCGAGCAGTGTTGCATTGAAAGACGCGATCGGTATCGGCAAAGGGTCGGTTACGCTTGAAGATTTCGATCATGCCGATACCATTTTGATTCTCGGGCAAAATCCCGGAACAAATCATCCGCGCATGCTCACGACTCTCGCCCAAGCGGCTCACCGCGGAGCGAAGATCATCAGCGTAAATCCGCTCTTTGAAACCGGCTTGCAAAACTTCATTCACCCCCAGCACTTCTGGCGCTGGTTAGGTCCTGCCCAAACGATCTCGACACTTCACATGCCACTGCGAATCGGCAGCGACATCGCGCTCCTAAAAGGGATCATGAAAGACCTCTTCGAGATGGAAGACGCCAGGCCGGGCTCGGTCCTCAATCACGAATTCATTCGAACAAAAACCGATGGCTTCGAAGCTTTCGCCGAGAGCGTGCGCAAAGCCGACTGGCAAACCATTCTCGAGCAAACGAGCCTCACTCGCGAAAGAATTCGCGCAGCCTCTGAGATCATTGCGCAATCGAAGAGCATGATCATCTGCTGGGCCATGGGCATCACCCAGCAAACCGAAGGCGTCGCGACGATTCGAGAGATCGTCAACCTGCTCCTCATGGGAGGGCATTTCGGACGGCCGGGCGCGGGCTGCTGCCCTGTTCGAGGTCATTCAAATGTTCAAGGCGATCGTTCAGTCGGAATTTGGGAAAAGCCGCCAAAGCCTTTGATCACCGCTCTTAAAGAACGTTTTCAATTTGATCCCCCAACTGAAGACGGCCTCGATGTCGTCAACGCGATCAAAGCCATGCACTCGGGGCGCGCCAAAGTCTTCTTCGCGATGGGAGGCAATTTTCTCTCCGCGACCCCAGATTCGGAGTTCACCGCGCAAGCTCTCAAGAACACTCGACTCACGGTTCATTGCTCAACGAAGCCAAATCGCGCTCACTTCGTTCACGGAACAAAGGCCTTGATTCTACCGGTCCTCGGACGCACCGAAGTCGATGAACAAAAGTCAGGGGAGCAGTTCGTGACCGTAGAAGACTCGATGTCGGTCGTTCACATGTCGCAGGGCACTCTTTCACCGGGTGACAATCAGCAAAAGCTCTCGGAAGTCGCGATCGTTTGTCGGTTGGCGCAGGCCGTTTTCAAAGGAACTGAGAAAGCCGCGAAGGTGAATTGGCAGCAGATGATGGAGAATTACGATCTCATCCGCGATCATATCGATAAAACGATCGAGGGCTTTTTGAATTACAATCGCCGCGTCAGAGAGCCCGGAGGGTTTTATCTTCCGCACGGGGTTCGGGACACGACGACCTTTAACACTGAAACCGGCTTTGGGCGCTTCTACGCAGGAGACGTGCCGGTGATAGATCTCCAACCTGGACAACTGATCTTGACGACCATCCGGAGCCACGATCAGTTCAACACTACAATTTATGGACTGAACGATCGTTACCGCGGAATCTCGAACGGTCGGCGAGTCATCTTTATGAACGAGTCCGACATCGAACAGCTCGGCTTTGTCGACGGCCAGTGGATCGACATCACAAGCCACTTCCGTGGAGAAACGAGAGTCGCGCCGAAGTTCATGATCGTGAAGTATGAAATCCCGAGGAAATGCGTCGCGATTTACTACCCAGAGGGGAACGTATTGGTACCGATCGATGCCGTCGTTCAGAAGTCGAATACACCCGTCTACAAATCGCTCATCGTGACACTCACGCCAGCGTCGAATGAAAATCACATTACGAAATCGATGGCTCATTCATGAAAGCGCTCATTCTCGCGGGCGGAGAAAGCTCGCGCATGAAGACCGATAAGGCCTTACTGAAACAAGCCGGCGTGACTCTCGTCGAACGTTTGTGGATTGAGATAAAAAAGGCCGGCTTCGACGATATCTACGTTTCGACGACGGCGAAGTCTCAGGTCAATGAACTCGGTCTCCGGATTCTTCATGACGATGTCATTCAGATGGGGCCCGCCGCTGGTCTTTTGAGAGCCTTCCGGGAAAACCCTGAGACGTTGTGGTTCGTCATCGCCTGTGACTTCCCGCTCGCTAAAGCCACCGACATCGCGTTTTTGGTTGAGCGTCACCGCAAAAATGAAAACGTGGATATCACTTGCTACGCTCACTCAGACGGCACGCCAGAGCCTCTTTTTGCGATCTGGACACCCAATGCTCTTCGGCGCGTAAAAATGAACGCGGCCGTCGGCATGACTGGACCATCGAAAACCATCTCGGAGATGGAGGTTCAGTTTCTTCGGCCCCGACACTCGGGCGTGCTGGTGAACACGAATACACCCGCCGAATGGACGAACGTCTCAAGTTGAGAAGCCGCTCTCGCCTGGCTCGCCTGACCACGGCCGTGTGCTAAGATTGAGACAGCTATGAAATATCAAATCGTCGTTCTTTTGGCTGCAGTTTCCGCAGGCGTTCTTTTGACCTTTCAAAATTGCAGTAATGTCTCTTTCAGAACGACGAAAGAAACTCCCGAACAAGCTCTTGCGGTTATTTCCAAGAATTGCACAGACGCTAGCGGCGTTGAGCATTTCAATGGTGACGCCTGGACAACGAACGATGATGCGACCGTGAAGCCGGTGACGTGCCCGGATTCAGGCCCGTCTCAGCAAGGATACCAAGACTCCACTCTCTGGATGTGCCAGAGCGGAAATATCTCGATCGCCGGCACCGACACGAAACTTGTTCCGCCAATGGCCGCGTGCCCCGCTCCGGCTTTGACGGCATCGGCTTCAAACGCGAAGCCGCAAACCGGAGGGGCGTCCGATCTTCTTGTGACGTCTCAAGCCGTTCATGACGTGAAATACGACTGTCGCTCGGTCGCGACAGGAAGTTCGATTTTCAAAGGCGATCTCAACGTTGGCACGGCCAAATCCGCTCTGTCGCCAATCGTAGAGGACTTGAAATGCTCGGTGTCGGCGCAAACCGCAAGCGACCCGATCGTGAAAGCCGTCGATATCAATGTCGATTGCGAAAGCTCAGGTAAACTTAAAGATCCCGACTCACACATGTGTATCGATTTTTCGTGCAAGAGCTACGTCGCGATCACGCCCGCAAACTCAAATGATGGCTTAAAGTTCGAAGTGCCACCGCGCTCGGTGGCTGGCGTTTGCTATACGGTGAAGCTCATGGATGCCATCCAGCTTTCAAAATCAGATAAAAATCAAACTCACGACCCAGATGTCGTTTCGAGTAACCACACGAGCGGTGGAACCTGGAACCCATGGGTCATGTCTCGCTCTCGCGTGGAGTTCTTGATGAAGTCCGGCGGCGGCGCCCGTCAAGTTCGACTCTCAGGCTCGGGACAAAAGGCTGAATCGATCAAGGTCGACAACTTCGTTCTCGCGGGTCTTGCAAAGAAAGCCGTCGGTCTTTCGTCGAACGAGTCGTACCTCGCTTACGGATCAAAAGACTCGACGGTTGATGGCTCCCACATCAAGTTCCGCAACGCCAATCTGCCGTTTAAGGATTTTGGAGCTGCGGGCGTGACGTCGATCGGTTCGGTCGACATCACAACCCGGGTCTCGACGGAGGAGAGTTATCTTCTCGACGTTCGCGCGCTTGATTGCGGTGGCAGCCGTGAGATGAGCGACGTCTACCTCTTATTCCAGTAATTAAACGACGTTCAATTTCACTTCGATATTCCCACGAGTGGCGTTCGAGTACGGGCACACCTGATGCGCTTTCTCGACGAGCGCTTGAGCTTTCTCGCGCTCCCAACCCGGGATGCTGATGTCCATCGACACTTGAATACCGAAGCCTTGCGGGATCGGCCCGATTCCGACCGACGCATCAATCTTAGTATCGGCGGGAACCGGCGTCTTCTGCGTCATGCCCACGTGTTTCATGGCTCCCAAAAAGCACGCCGAGTAACCCATCGCAAAAAGTTGTTCCGGATTTGTCCCGCCGCCGCCGCCTCCGCCCATCTCTTTGGGTGTTGTGAGTTTGACTTCGACGGAATGATCGGAAGTTTTCGAAACACCTTCGCGTCCTCCTGTTGAAGTGGCGTGAGCGGTGTAGAGGACTTTGTCGAGCTTGTTCATGTTCGGTTCTCCTGTTTGGTTGTTTAAAGATTAAATTCAAAAAGTGGCTGTGGGAAATCGGTTCTCCCGATTGACCGATTGATGAAAACTATCCGGCGCGGTGTGATGGTCTCGTCTTAAGTCGGGTTTTCAGCCACGATTTCGCGCTCGATCTTATGCCTTCGATAAAAACATATGCGAGTCCAGTTGTCGTCTCGACGATTGCCTCGTCGAGAGTGTCTCGGGATGATTTTCAGGTCTCAGGACATAAATAAAAACGCTTTGAGGGGAAACAACATGAGCTTGAAAGGGATTTTAGGAGCACTCGCCATCGTGCTCGCGGCCGAAGGATCGCATGCCGCCCAAATCAACGTGAATACGTTGAACGCGCAACTAAAGGCGCAGAACGCCGGATGGACCGCGAAAGAAACTTATCTCAGCCACATGACGGCGCAAGAAGTGAAGTCGCGTTTCGGTCTTCGCGAAGAGCTTTCGCCCGAAGTCGAACTCGTTCGCAACCGCCCGCACACATTCACCGGGAATCTTCCTTCGAAGCTCGACTGGAGAAACAAAGACGGCAAGAACTGGGTGTCGCCTCTTTTAAACCAAGCTAACTGCGGTTCATGCGTCGCGTTTGCTTCGATCGGCGTCATGGAAACTCAGATGCGAATCGCCTCGGGCAACCCGAATTACAACATCTCGCTTTCGACTGAAAACTTATTCATGTGCGGTGGCGCTTCGTGCGAAACCGGCTGGATGCCGACAGATGCCGCTCAACACTTGCAATCGGTCGGAGTCGTCGACGAAGCTTGCTCGCCGTACACATCGGGCGCGACAGGCCAAGACATCGCGTGCTCGGCGACTCGTTGTAAAGATGCGGACAAACGCACTTACAAAATCTCGGGGTTCTCACAGCCAACGAACTATTTCAAAGACGTTGAAGCCGTAAAACAAGCGCTTCAAAAAGGCCCGGTCGTCACGACGATCATGGTTTACGAAGACTTCATGTCGTACAGCTCGGGCGTTTACACGCACACGACCGGCAAATTCCTCGGCGGTCACGCGATCTCGATCATCGGTTACGACGATGCCGATAAAGCGTTCATCATCCGTAACTCGTGGGGCGCCGATTGGGGCGAAGGCGGTTTCGGCCGTGTTTCGTACACCGATAAGACAGGCGTCGGCTCACAAACTTGGCTCTTCTCGATCCCGTCTTCGCAAGGTTACGTCTCGATGGAATCTCCTCGCGACTACACGTACGCTTCGAACAAAGTCGACGTGAAAGCCGTTTCGACATTCGCGGGAACAGATTCACTCTCGATCTCGGTTCTCGACAAAACTGGCAAAGCGGTTTTGAACCAATCGTGTGCGGCGACTTGCGATCAACCTCTTGATATCAACGCGCTCCCTGCGGGCCGCTACGAAATCGTAACGACAGCATTGAACTCGAAAGGCCAAGTTCTCGGAACTTCGCCAAATCAGCAGATCTTCGTTGCTAACCAGCAGCCAGCCATCTCGATCTCCTTCACG
>CAJYIL010000634.1 GCA_913774795.1 Pseudobdellovibrionaceae bacterium | reverse complement strand
GTCGAAGAAAGGCGCGTGCTTCCCCTCAAGATTTTGCTCGTCGAAGACAACCCGATCAATCAGACGGTGGCGCTCGCATTCATCAAGAGACTCGGTCAATCCGCGGATGTCGCGAGCGACGGTCTCGAAGCGCTAGCGGCCCTCGAGCGACGCCAATACGATCTCGTTTTGATGGATTGCCATATGCCGAACATGGATGGCTTCGAAGCGATGAAGCAGATCGCCATTCGGTATCCGGCCCAAGTCAGACCGCGGGTCGTCGCAATGACGGCCAGCGCGTTGAAAGAAGACGAGGACCGCTGTCGCTCGGTGGGTATGCAAGGTTTCATCACGAAGCCGATCGACATGAGTGTCTTGAAAAATCTCCTTGAGGACTGCCAAGACGATGTCGAATCAAAGCGGCGTTTGGCTAGCTAACCTTCTTCTTTGCCTCGAGCGGGAATTTCAGAACACTCGCCAGAACTTTGAAGAAGGTCGGATCGAGTTCTTCGAGATAGAACGTCTGCATCTTCTTCATCGCGTCGTGAGCGTTGAGAGCTGGCTCACCCGGCACGATCGGAAGCATGAAGCCAACGAACTTATCCACCACGGCGATGAGACGAGCGAGAGGATTGATCTGCTCGCCCTTTAATCGAAGCGGGTAGCCAGTTCCGGCTTTCGTTTCATGGTGGTGGAGTGCGATGAGCACCACTTCTTCCGGCAGCCCCGGAATTCCGAGTAAGATGTCGCGTCCGCGTTCGCAGTGCGACTCAATCATTTTGATTTCATCTTTCGATTGGTTTTTGCGCGACTTCTGCAGAAGTTCGAGAGGCAGCTCTTTTTTGCCGATGTCGTGAAAAAGCCCGCCAAGCGAGACCTTCTGAATTGATTGTGGCGCAGTCCAACCGTGTTCTTTGGCGACGAGGCAAGCGTAGAGGCTCACCGCGAGCGAGTGCGCATAGAGATGATTCGAGTGTTTCGAGAGTTCGATGAGTTGTTCAAAGATGGCCGGGTCGTCAGCGGCAAAGTCGACGGTCTCGTTGAGAATGCCTTGAGTCCATTCGAGTGATTCTCGATCGAGGCTGTCAACGAGAAACGCATTTTCGGCAATGAGGCGGGTCGATGTTTCGAGAAGGGCCATCTTCGTCGTCATGCTCACTTGCGGTGATGCGAGAGCCTTGCGAGAGAGATCGACTTGTGACTCCACGTACTTGCCGAACTCGGTCGTGAGCACGTAGAGAAAGTCGATTTTTTTGTCGCGATAGAATTTGAGTCGCTCGTGCGGCGTCTTCTCGCCTGCGCGTCCGACTTTCACGAACTTCGTTTCAGAGAGACGAATGTAAATGTCGTTGTTGATCGTCGTCGTCGTAATGAGATCGTCGAGTTGAATCTTCAAGTATTCATCTGGCGACGGAATTCGGTTCTCGAGCTCGCATGCGGCGCCGGATTCGGCGGCGGCGAAGATGTCGACGATCTTTCTCACCACGTCTTTATCGACGGGCTTGGTGAGAAAATCGGTCGCACCCATCTCGAATGCTTTTTTTGCTTCGATGACGGCGCCGAGACCCGTGAAGAGAACGAACGGGCACGGGCTCGTGGCACGCACGCGTTGAAGAAGTTCGAGACCGTCCATCACGGGCATTTGAACATCGGAGACGATCAGCGAAATTTCTTTTTTCTGCTTTTCGAAAATCTTGGCGGCCAAGAAGCCTTGGTTGGCTTCAATGACTTCGATATCACGCACGCGCAGCATCTTCACGAGCAACGTGCGAACAATTGGATCATCATCGACGACGAGAACTTTCTTCTTCATGACACACTCTCTTCGGCGAGGCGGAGCTTGACGTTAAGTCCTGGCGGGCTCGACGATCATCCTATGGAAGTCGCAAACCACGAGAGCTTAACAACTCGTCTCTTTCGTCTAGGTATGAACCTCTATCCAATGTATGCAGGCACCGGCGGTCGGGTGCGGTTCATCTCCGCCGACTGGCATCATGTGTTAGTCGAGCTCCGTTTGCGTCTTAAAACGCGAAATTACGCCGGCACGATCTTCGGCGGCGCCATGTTTGCGGCGATCGACCCGTTTCATATGGTCTTGCTCATGAACATCTTGGGTAAAGAGAACTTCGTGGTCTGGGATAAGGCTGGCTCTATCGTCTTCAAGAAGCCCGGTCGGGGGCGCATCGTTTGCGACATTCGCTACGCCGTCGATGAGGTTTCGTTTATCCGCGAGACCGCACAGGCGAACGGCAAATACGAATTCGTCAAACGCGCCGATTGGATCGACGAGCAGGGCGACGTGGTCGCGGTTGTCGAAAAGACAGTCTACGTCGCGACGAAGGAGTACTACCGCGAGCGCAAGAAGCGGCACGCGGAAAAGGCGGCGGGGTCGGGTTCGTCTCATTCGTCGTAAGATGGCGTCATTTGGACGAGCGGTTCAGGTCGAGCGTTAGCTTGCGCGGCCCTGGCCATGCGTGCTGGGCTATGTTGTGCAGTCGTAATCCTGACTTTCTTCCTACTGCTTCATGCGCATGAAGTGGTGCGGGGGTTTTCGTTTTTGCCTCCGCGATTTTTTGGTGGCGCGATCT
This sequence comes from Pseudobdellovibrionaceae bacterium, assembly GCA_913774795.1. GTDB lineage: Bacteria > Bdellovibrionota > Bdellovibrionia > Bdellovibrionales > JAMPXM01 > CAJYOV01. Next base: position 304 of record CAJYIL010000634.1, on the reverse strand, counting down.
TGTGACTATCCGTGAGAGCCGGGTTCCGATCCGCCACCTAGGCGAATCGGGCAAAGATTCTTCGGGAATTTTATTTTTTTGAATGACGCTGGTCTTGGTTCGCGAGGATTGCGCTAAATCGGTTTTTATTATGCGAGCTTCAGGGTCGGTGCGCTGTTCGCTGCGACTCGCGAGAAAGCTTGTTGCTGCATTTAGCGTCCTGTCAGGCGCAAGTTTGTTTTACCGAACGCTCTGCCATTTTCCAGCAAAAATCGTTTTTTAAAACTCATGTTAGGTTCTCTGTCGAAATCGAAACGGAGAATGC
>CAJYIL010000633.1 GCA_913774795.1 Pseudobdellovibrionaceae bacterium | reverse complement strand
CCTCTATAGCGACAGAAAATAAAAAACCCGGGTGCGAGCCCGGGTTTTTTATTTTTAGCAGACCGATATCTCTTAAGCGACTTTTTGGTGCTTCGTGTAGGCCGAGAACTTCTTATCGAAGTCCGTCGGACGTTTTCCCTCTTTGGTGATTAAACCGAATTTGAACCAATCGAAGTGCTCCGCGCAGAAGTTCATTTGATCTGCTTTTTTCTTGCAGCCTTCGCACCCACATTGCGACGGCATCGCGACGACGTTGTTCGTAGCTGGTTGTTGTTGCGCCTTGTGTTTGAGTTTCTCTGACATGAAACGTTCCTTTGATTGAGAGAGTTCTAGACTTTCAGCCCAAGAACTCTTCGTCAGAACAGCCAAAAGTCTTGAGCGTGTCTCAATTCGAGAATCACGGATCGATGTCGCGACCCGGTCGCGGAAAAACCGCGGGCGGCCGAGATCGTTTTTCTTTCGGAAGCGCCGAGAGATTTCCCCAGCACTTCAAACCATCGAGGTCGGTGGCGCAGATTGTGTTTCCGAATGAAGTCAGGGCGATCGGCGCTAAGAGTTCAGGCGGCTCGAGCGGCGACTCGCCAAAACAGCGAACCTGATTTTCGAATGTGAGAGCGCAGATTTGCGAATCTGTCATCGTGACGTCTTTGATAAAGCCGTCGCCGCGCAGCTCATCGGGCACCGAGCCTTGGGGACCCCAGCACATCATTCCGTAGTCGTCGATCGCGCAAGCGGCTTGGTCCGTCATGACAAGTTTCTGGAGATTGCGAACTCCGAACGGCGAAGCACCGATCGCATTCTCGCCCCAACACTTAATCGTGGCGTCCTTGTCGAGGGCACAAGCATTGAGCCCGGTGGTCACGATCCGCTGAGGTTCGATGAGATCTTGCGGAATCGCACGAACCTTATCGTTGCCTCCCCAACAAACCGCGCCTTGAGTTCGCGTGAGGGCGCATGCATTCACGCCGGTATCGGCTGATGAGGGGAGGGCGAGGTCAAAGACTTCGCTGAGCTCCGGAATCATGAAGAGCTGCATGTAAAACGATTGACCTGAGCAGCGAACACCTTTTGCGCCGAAGGTGCAGAACATTCCGCTCGTCACTTTGATCTCGCCGCTTTCACGTTGCGAGTAGGGGACTTCCGCCAGGTCCGGGAAACATGTCGTCGCTCGGCGGGTGTCATCTTTCAAATATCCGCAAACGCGTTCACGACCTGCGCTCGTCACGATCAACGGTTCTTTGGTGAGGAGAACTGCCGCGGACGAATCAGCCGAAGCGATTGATGAAGCAGCGGCTGTGAGGCCGAGCGAGGCGACGAAAGAGAAAAGGCGTGTCAGCATGGGTGTGGACTTAGCGAAGGCGACCGACAGCCGACAAGCAGGTCTCAAGCCTCTTGATAAGTTTGACAGCCTCGCAGTAATTTACGCCTATGATTTTTCACCCGGTCATTAAACTCCCTACAGAGTACGACATTTTTGACTTCTCGAAGTCTTACGACCCCAAACGCCTGCGTGGTCTTTACGGAATCGGCAAGTACAACGAAGACCGTCGCGGCATGTACACGACCGAACTCTTTTCACCCGAAACCGCAGATGCGAGGACCATTCACATGGGTATCGATATCGGAGCGCCGGAGGCCACTGAGGTCTTCGCGTTCGACGAGGGACTGATTTTTATGACCGGTGTGAACCCTGCCGCCGGCGACTACGGCGGAACCATCATCACGGAGCATCTTTTCAACGGCCAGCCGCTCTGGGCTTTGCACGGTCACTTGTCGCATGCCTCAGTCGGGCTTCGCGCTGTCGGCGCAAAGATCAAAAGGGGCGAGCTGATCGGGTGGTTGGGATCAGAAAAAGAAAATGGGGGTTGGAACCCCCATCTGCATTTTCAGTTATCTCGTCTTCGACCAAGCCGTTGCGACATGCCAGGAGTCGTGAGCGCAAAAGATCGGGATCAGGCGCTTCGTGATTACCCTGATCCTCGTCTCGTCTTGGGCCCCCTTTACTCCGACGCGGCCTTCGCTTGAGCGTGGGTTGCGGCCGCACGCAAAATGTAGCCTGCGCCGTAGACCGTCGACAACGAGTGATCAAATCCTTCGAGCTTCTTGCGAAGATAGACCATGTGAGTGTCGATCGTGCGTGAGGAGACGTGAGAACCCTGCCAGACGTCTTCAAGAATTTGAGCGCGGCTCATAACGCGCTCTTTGTTCATGACGAAGAATTTGAGGAGGGTGAATTCAAGAACAGAAAGCGGAATCACCTGCGAGTTGATCGTCGCCTCAAGCTTGCGCATGTCGAGATTCAAATTTCCGCAAGAGAGCATGTCTGGTTCTGCGGTGCGCTCTTCGATGCGGCGAATTTTCGAAAGGATGCGGGCCACGAGTTCGCGGGGTCGAACGTTTTTCGAAATGAAATCGTCGGCGCCAAGATCGAAAGCCTCGGCGATCGCTTCGAAGTCATCCGCACCGGAGTAAAAGAGAACCGGCAAGTGCTTTGTCTTTTCGTTCGAGCGCAACTCTTTGCAAAGATCGAGTCCATTGTGCGTGCGGAGTCGTAAATCGAGGATCACTAATTCCGGTTTCGCTTCGAGAACGTAACGGAGGCCGAGTTCCGGTTCTGACGCCTTCAAGACGTCGAACCGAAAAGAGAGGAGGTCTTCGACGAAGTCGCAGACCTGTGGTTCGTCGTCGATAATCAAAATCTTTTTCCGCGTCGCCGTCATGGTCTCGGATCCTCACTCTTCCTAAATGAATTGGATATGAATTTATTAAAAAGGAAAGCGCCTGGGTTGACCACTCTGGGAGCGAACTTCTGGACTGAATGCGTAGAAAATTACGGTTCAGTTAGGCTAGGACTCCGTCTTGAAACATTTCCAAAACATTTCGCAAAAAAGTTCTGGCCTTTCGGTTTGGCAGGCTCCAACTGCGCGGAGATGCGTCATTTAATTGGAACGAAACGTGAAGACAAAAAACGGCATGAGCCGTCTTTCAATCGCCGTTCAGCCGTCTAAACTCTCTCTTTCTCAAGGCCCGCGTCTTGCAGAAGCCCTGTTCTACTTTCTTTCTGGCGTAATTTTGCTGGGATGGGCGTTGACGCTCGTTTCAACGCTCGTGCTCAAGACCACGTCGCACCCATCGCTTCAGAGCGTCGTGTTCAAAAACTCTGGATCTTCGACGTTGATCCTCGCGCTCGCGATTCTCTCGGCCGTGGCTTTCTTTGGAAGCATTTCTGCTTTACGTGCCCGCAGCCTCCCGGCTCCGTCTGCCAGCGTCCTTCTCGTGACGGCCGCTGCACTTCGTACGCTCCAGATTCTGACTGAGGGGAGTGTCACGCTGGTTGACGCCAACGTTCTCGGGGGTTTGTTTTTGGCAGCGTCTCTTCTCTATTATGGGCAAACGAAGCTTTGGTGGTTTCTGTTGATGCCGCTCGCGGTCGTCGCCTCGTTCTCGCCGCTCGTTTATTTCGAATTCTTTCGCGGATCCTCGACCGCGGTTTTGGCGAAAGCTCTCTGGATGCCGATGGCGGCGTTCGCAATCGGCTCGGTCTTGATGGTTCTCCGTGAGCTCCGCGCGCGTTCGATTGCGAACATCACGCAGGTCGCCGTACTCCGCCTTCGAGGAGAGAATACGCTTGGCGCGCTTCGTGCGATGGAGGCCGACCTCAAAAATTTGCGCTCGATTCTGTCAGGTGAAGCGACCGAAGTGTCTCCGCTGACGACGACGGATTTCAACCTGGCTGCATCGGCTCCCGTGACCACGGCTTCGGAGCCTTCCGAGGCATGTTCGGTCGATGAGATCGACGCGGCCGCCAGACGCCTTCTTGATGAAGCGCGTGCAGCGATTGGTGGACGCCCGGTCAAATTATCTCTCACGGCTCCGGTCGGTGTCGGATTGCCAATTGCCGTCCGAGGTTCGGTCGTCACAATCACGGCGTGGTTGAAGTCAGCGATTTTGACGTCGATCGAATCACTCGGCGGCTTCCCAGATGGAGCCGTTCGTGTTTCGATTCGCCCAAGCCTTTCGATGCTTCAAATTTTGGTTGAAGACAACGGGCGAGGATTCGGTGAAAGCGTGTTGGCGAAGATGGGCCAAGCTCCTGACCGAGTCTCGCTGGCCGACGTGCGTGCCGCGGTCGAAAAGCTCGGCGGTCGATTCGAAATTCAAGCGCGCCTCGGCGTCGGATCACGTCTTTCGATCGAGCTCCCTCGCGTCGATGCCTTTGCAAACTCACCTCGCGCTCCGCGCTTAGCGTCGATCGCGACGCCGACATCGATCGGTCAAGTTCTACATTAAAGGCGAGAGCGATCCTCGGGCGTCCAGCTTGAAGCTCGTGTCAGGCGATCCCAGACGGCGGCCCACAGGCCGCCGTTTCGCGTTTCGCTCCGCACGACGTAGATCAGATCTGCGCCTGATTCGGAGAGCGACCTCATTTCGCTGTACAGTCGGCGTGCGGCTTGAGCGGCGTCTTCGCCGAGATCGAGCTCTTTGGCGTTCTGAGGAAGAGTCACCGCAAGATCCTTGGAAATAGCTTCGAGCTGTTTGGGCGTCGGTAAATCGCTGACGATGACGAGAGGAATCGTGGGCATGTAGTGATGCTTGAGGTGACCTGGTGATTCGCTGGCTTGCTCCGAGTTTGTCGCTTGCGTCACTGTCACAAGCGTCGGGTGAGACCACCGTTCAAGCGCGCTTTCAAGATCCTCTTTCGTAATGTCGCCGGGTCGCAGGATGCGAATCTCGCTTGCGCTGACTGACGCGACCGTCGACTCGAGACCGACTTGGCAGGCACCGCCGTCGATGATGATCAGTTCGTCACCAAATTCTTGTCTCACGTGCTCGGCCGTCGAAGGACTCGTGCGTCCGAATTTATTCGCTGAGGGAGCGGCGAGCGGAGTGCCCGTAAGCTTTATGATCTCTTGCGCGATCGGGTGTGCTGGAAACCGCACCGCCACCGTGTCGAGGCCCGACGTGATCACCGGATTCACGTTTGCGGCCTTCGGCAGCACCAACGTCAGTGGACCGGGCCAAAACCAACGCGCCAAGAAATCGGCGAGCGGCGGAAACTCACGCGTCACGAGCTTAGCTTGTTCGAAACTTGCGACGTGAACGATCAGAGGATCAAAAAACGGACGCTCTTTGGTCGAGAAGATTTTTTTGAGACCGTCGTCGGAGTCAATGGACGCCGCAAGCCCGTAAACCGTTTCGGTAGGGATCGCGACGACGTCTCCTGACTTCAATTTGTCAGCGGCTTTGATGAGTTCGGAGCTGTCTAGGAGCACTTAGATCGAACCGTTGATACCGGTCAGTCGTTTCAAGATGGCTGGCAAAGCAAACCGTTGCTTCGGGGCGCGTTCTTCTTTCGAAGTGGTGGCGACGGCACGCGACTCGAGAATTTTCTCGGGAGTTTCGTGATCGCGACTGGCCATCGAGGCGAAAAGGATGAAGACGAGTGCAAGTGAAACACGAAGGGCGTCGCGGCGCGCGTGATCCGGACGATGATTCGGTTTACGTGTCGTTCTCGATCGCTTCATGAGCTCCCCGGTCGTTGACAAAATTTAACACAGGCGTGACCGAGCTCAAAGGCAGAAGCCAAAGGCACTTCACATTTGTAGGATTCTTCTATTTTGCGAAAGCCAAATGAGGCATAAGAAAAGTCAGGCTTATGGAGGTCATAAGCAATGAGTTTTGATTCGATGCCGATTGAAGTCTTCGTGTTTCCGCTTCCGAAGGTGACGCTGTTTCCGTCAACCGCGCAGCCGTTGAATATCTTTGAGCCGCGTTACATCGAGATGGTCAACGACGCCCTCGCGACGGATCGTCCGATCGCACTTTGCCGAGAAGCGGCCGTCGGCTGTGTCTCCGGGATCGGGCATGTTCAGCTCCTGGAGCGCCGACCCGACGGCACGATGATGATCCTGCTTCGCTCGGACTGCAAAGTCCGGTTGAAAACGATCGACACGAGTTCGAAGTCTTACCTGATTGCGCAAGCTGAGACCGTTCCGGAAATCACCGAACTCGACGGCGGCAACAAGTTTTACCTGCACCGACTCATGCGCGAAGTCGGCAGTTGGCTTGAGCGAAATGTGCCGCTCGCAAAACGCCGCGAAGAATTTCTCGACGGCATGGGCACGGATGAAGAGCGCGTGAACACCGCTTGCTCCCTGCTCATTGAGGATGTCGATTGGCAGCAGAAGCTGCTCGAAATCGATGATCTTAACGAACGCCTCACGACCGCCGCCGCTCTTCTTGAAACCGGCGCAGCTTCGCACTAACTCCGGCGGCGACCTTTGGCTTCGGGCTTTGCGGTCAGAGGATCTTCAGGCCACGAATGCTTTGGGTAACGAGCTCGCAGCTCTTTACGCACTTCAGGATAACCGTTTTGCCAGAAGCTCGCTAAATCCGACGTCACTTGCATTGGCCGGTAGTTGGGCCCTAGCAGGTGAAACTGGAGAGGTTGACCGTTGAGAAGCGGCGATTTCATCCACCCAAACAATTCTTGAATGCGCACTTCGATGAACGGCGGTCGTCCACCTTCTGGGTAGTGCACTTTGATATTCGATCCCGAAGGCACTTCAAGGCGATCGGGCGCTTCTAGACGCAAGAGGCGTTGTGTCTCCAGAGACAAATGCCTCAAATAAATTTCGCCGAGGTCTTTAGCAAGAACCGAGTCAAGCTTCGTTTCGCCGAAGCAGGCTTCTTCGAGAAAGACCGTGCGCGCGCCTGCGGCCCCGATGAAACGAAGTCGGCTCTCGATCGCGTGGAGATCTTCGCGCGGCGCGAACCACACATCCCAGTGGTCCTCGCACGCCTTGACGAGAATCGCATGGGCTTGATCGGGATGCGCTCGTTTGACGTGCGGTTGATTGAGCGGGAGATCCCGAAGGTAACGAGCGGTTTGATCCAAAACTTGCTTCGTCTCCGGATCAAAAAGGGTCTCCGTGTTCTCCGTGATGAACTCCCGAAACGCATCTTCGATCCAAACGCGATCCACTTGGCTCGCGACGCTGATCATCACTTCGTTTTTCGGGCCCGGCGCGTTTGGAGGCGCCTCCATCGAATCGATGGCGACAAAGAATTCCGCCCTCTCAACCGAGGAGAACGGGGCGAGACGAATGCCTTTTCCGCCGATCATTTTTGCCGATGGCTCTCCGGAGCGACGTCGTCGCGCCAATCGATCGGGGTACGCGCGCAGTAAAAGTTTTTGGCCGACGTCATCGTTCGGGGTGGAGCCAGCGACGCGGGTGAGACCGAGTTGGCTGGCGACCTTTTTGATCTGTTCGGCCGCGCGCAGGACTGTTTGTTTTGCGAATCGATCGACGTCGCGCGAGTGAGGATCCTGCAAAAGATGGTA
>CAJYIL010000632.1 GCA_913774795.1 Pseudobdellovibrionaceae bacterium | reverse complement strand
GCCCGCTGTTACCAATCGATCGGGAAGTAGTCCTTTAAGAACTTACCGCACCAATGTTTGCCGGTGAGGATGCCATCGAAGAACGGATCACAAACTCTTGCAGCACCATCCACGATATCAAGTGGAGGCTGAAAGTCATGCGTCTCTTGTTTAAACTGGGCCAATTGCGCGGGGTCTTCATCCGTGACCCAACCTGTATCGACGGCGTTCATGTAGATGCCGTCTTTCGCGAGATCGGAAGCCGATGTGTGTACCAGCATGTTTAATGCTGCCTTCGCCATGTTCGTGTGCGGGTGGCGATCAGCTTTTTTGAAACGATAGAACTTACCTTCCATCGCGGTGACATTCACGATGTGCTTTTGGCCCGTGTAGTCGCGACGCATAAGTGGCGCGAGACGAGAACACAGAACGAAGGGCGCAATCGAATTCACGAGCTGGACTTCGAGCATCTCCGGAGTCGGGACATCGGCGAGCTTCAAGCGCCATGAGTTCGTCGTACGGAGGTCGACCTGCTGAAGATCGACATCGAGTTTTCCCTCAGGGAACACTTCTTCGGCGGTGAGGCCGGCATCGTAAGAGTATGGGATCTGTGAGAGCTCAGCGGATGCACGTAGTCCGATCCCGGGTCCGGTCGCGTGCCACGAGACAAGCCCACGCTCCCCTCCGTCAGACGGCAAGAGCGACTGGAGCTGGTCGTTGACGCTCACGTGAGATTTCAAGATGTGTTGCGCGGCCTGCGGAAGTTGATCAAGAGGGGTTCGCTCAAGCGGCATCATGTGCGCGTAGAAACCTGGAGGGCGACGCACGGTTTGGGCTGCGTTGTTGATGAGGATGTCGAGACGATCGTACTTCTGTTCGATGTAACGGCAGAAAAGTTCGACACTTGGCGTGTGACGAAGATCGAGACCGTGAATTTCTAAGCGATCTTTCCAGGAGTCGTAATCGTCTTCCTTCGAAAACCGCATCGCCGAATCGACGGGGAATCGGGTCGTCGCCACAACGCGCGCACCTGCACGAAGCATCATGAGCGTGCAGTGATAACCGATCTTGAGGCGAGAGCCGGTGATGATGGCGACTTGTCCATCGAGTCGCGCAAGTTGGTGGCGTTTTTTGTAGTTGAAGTCGGCGCACTCCGGGCACATCGAATCGTAGAAAAAGTGAAGCTTCGTGAACTCGGCTTTACAGACGTAGCAGTTGCGAGGTTTTTGCGTCTGGCGATCTTCGCTGAACGCAGCTTCAAACTCCGCCCGAGGATCGTTGTCGTTGGTGAGCTGAAGGCGTTTCGGAGCCGTGAAGACCGAATGCGTGCGGGCTTCGCGGATCCCGGTTTGCGCACGTGCGATGCGATCGGCTTTTGCGATCTTCCCGCGGCGGGCGCGGTCGATGTCTTTGTTACGTTTGTTGATCTCGTCTTTCGAAGGACGGCTCAAACGCCCAGCCGCGGCCATCAAGGCCACGCGCTGATCTTCGCTCAGTTCGGCGAGACGGCCGGAGTCAGCGGTCAGCGCATTTAAAAGCTCGATGGCTTTGGCGATTTCTTCGTTCGAATGTGACATGCGGATGGTTTGTCATAGCTATCTCTTGTTTGCAATTCCTCACGGTCGCGGCAGTGAGACTTTATACGGAATTGGCAGAAGACGAATCGTCAAAAATTCTGACACCCGTCCTGAGGTTACAGGGGGCCTATCGACGGGTAAGGCCAGTCGGTAAAGTGCGATCGTTCACCAACTGACACCCCCTTAAATCGTTCGGAGGAATTCGAAATGAAAGTTCTTTTGTCTGTTCTCGCCCTCGTCTGCGTCGCGACAACCGCGTTCGCGGCCCCCGGTCCTCAAGGTCGCCGCTTTGACCGTCGCCCCGAGCAACGTCGCCCGATCCCGCCTCCGCGTCGCCCAATGCCTCCTCCGCCTTGGGGTGGAGGCCCGGCCGGTTTGCCAACCACGTGCGTGAACGGCGAACTCATGAACCGCTACGAAACGGTTAAGCGCTTCACGTTCCAGTCGGACTGCGAAAGTGCTCGCCAACAGCTCGATAACGAAGGTGTTGCGTGCGTGAACGGCGAGATGTTCGACGCGTACAATACGCGTCGCAAATTTACGTTTCAGTCGGATTGCCAGAGCGCGAAGCAGCAACTTTCGTCAAATGGCTACGCATGCGTGAACGGTCAGCTCTTTGATGAACAAGGCGACATCAAATCGTTCACGTTCCAGTCGGATTGCTTGAGCTACACTCAGCAAATTTCAGGCGATGGCATCGCATGCATCAACGGCGAAATGAGCTCGGTTCGCGGACCCATCAAGCGCTTCACATTTCAGTCAGATTGCTTGAGCGCAGAACAGCAGATCAAAGAATCTGGCGTTGCATGCATCAACGGTGAGTTGATGGATAACTACGGTCAATCGATCAAACGCTTCACTTTCCAATCAGACTGCATGAAGTACAAGACAGACCTTTACGGTCGTCGGTAATCTGTCGTGTGAGTCAGGCCCTCGAGTCGAGGGCCTGTTTTTTCTTAGCGGATCAGGCGAATGATAAAGGTTTTCCCTTTGATCCGACCTGATTTCAGTTTTTCCACCACGTGAGCCGCACGACCGCGCTCTAGCCCTACGTAGGCAAAGCGATCGAAGATTTCGATTTTGCCGATCTCGCTTCCCTTTAAGCCACCGGTCTCGCCCGTGAGCGCTCCGAGGATATCTCCGGGTCTGACTTTGTCTTTGCGACCACCAGAGATGTAGACCGTCGCCATCTTCGCTTCTAGCGAAACATAAGGCGTCTCTTGATCTCCGAAGGTATTCGAAAGCTCGCGATGCTCGACGGTGAATCCGCGTTCAACGTCGTACTCGGCAAGGCGTACTCGTTCGCGCGGGGTCGCAAGCGTGATCGCAACACCTTCACGTCCCGCCCGGCCCGTGCGACCGATGCGGTGCACGTAATCTTCTCCGTGAATGGACAGATCGTAATTCACAACGAGTTCAAGGTTTTCCACATCGAGACCGCGAGCCGCGACATCGGTGGCGACGAGAACTCTGAGGGATTCATTGCGGAACATCGCCATGACCTTGTTGCGATCTTCTTGTTCAAGATCACCGTGCAAAGCGCCGGCAGCGACGCCGTGTTTTTGCAGAGTCTCGGCGAGTTCGGCAACGGTCACTTTCAAATTGCAAAAGACGATCGCGCTCGCGGGCTTTCGCTCGTGAAGCACTCTCAGGAGATCACCGGTCTTATCGTTTGAGTCGTAAACGATCTGCGTGATCGCGGGTCGCGTTTCGGGCTCGGGCGCGACTTCGATTTTGAGAGGCTCGTGGAGGTAGGCTTGAGCGACTCTTTCAATTCCGGGTTCGAAAGTCGCCGAGAAAAGAACGGTCTGTCGGTCGAGCGGAGCGGCGTTCAGGATCGCCGACATCTCGTCTTCGAAGCCCATGTCGAGCATGCGGTCGGCTTCGTCGAGAACGAGCGTTTGAATATCGGCGAGCGCGAGATTTCCGCGGTCAAGGTGGTCGAGCACGCGTCCCGGGGTGCCGACGACGACGTGAACGCCGCGTTCGAGTTGGTCGCGTTGCGGGCGACCCGGCGTTCCTCCGCACAAAATCAAAACTTGAAAGCCTGGCAAGCGACGACCAAGACGGCGAATTTCTTTGGCGACTTGTTCGCAGAGTTCGCGAGTCGGGCAAAGGACGAGCGCTTGCACGTAGCGATCGCTGCGAACCGTCTGGACAATCGGAATCGCAAAGGCCGCGGTTTTGCCGCTCCCGGTTTT
>CAJYIL010000631.1 GCA_913774795.1 Pseudobdellovibrionaceae bacterium | reverse complement strand
GCAAACGCCGCCCACTTATGGTTGAATTTCCCTACAGCGCGATCGTGGGTCAGTTCCTTCGGGTGACGAAGAATTTGATAAATCCTCAAGCGTTACGTGCTGTTGTTTGACACGTAACTGATTTGCCGTAGGCTCATCAGTGGGGGCATCAAAGATGAGTCAGCGCGAGCAAACCAACTATTACGAGATCCTGGAGATCACTCCAGATGCAGCCGCGACTGAAATTCACAAAGCTTATCAGCGTGCCCGCCAAACCTATTCCCAAGATAATCCTGCGCTCTATTCGATGTTTTCGCCCGAAGAAGCGCGCGAACTCCTTCGTTTAATCGACGAGGCGTACTCGGTTCTCGGCAATCAGGCGACGCGCAAAACTTACGACGACTCGCTCGGCGGTCGCACGGCTGGAGCAAAAGGGGCCTCGTCGGCTCCGATGTCTCCGCCGCTCGCGACTCCAGCGGCTCCGACCGCGCAATCGGCGGCTTTCATTTCGCAGCCCTCGCTCACGGTTGCTCCGGCACCCGTACAAGCTCAAGAGTCTCATCGCACAACTCCACCTCCGATCACGGCGCAAACGTTCTCGTCGGAAGTTTCAAATGAATACACCGTCAAGCGCCGCGAGCTTTCTCAGGCCGCGACTCCAACCGGGCAAGGACGTACGGGCTTGAGCACGTACAAGCTCGATGATTCTTTCGAAAACGAAATCGCTTCGGCAAGCGAGTTCGACGGTGGGTTTCTGCAACGAGTTCGCCTCTATAAAAACATCTCGATCGATAAACTGAGCGATGCGACTCGCATCTCTCGCCCGTATCTGATGGCAGTTGAGACCAACGACTACAAATCACTCCCGGCTGCGGTCTTCGTACGCGGATTCGTCGTTCAGATCGCGCGTCAACTCGGTATTGACGAAAACAAAGCGGCCTCTTCATACATGAAGCTGTTCAAGGCCGGCGGTGGAAAGTAAGCCGCAAGAGTTCGAGTCACTCGTTCTGACGATCACGCCTGAACTCCACGATCTCCGAATCGACAAAGCTCTCGCGACCGTCGAAAAAATCGGCACCCGCTCACAAGCCGCTCGCTTGATTCAGCAGGGGCTCGTACGAATGAACGGTCGTGTTCTGAAGCCGTCGTATCTCACGGTTACCGGTGACGTGATCGATATCCAAATCCCAATCACGATCACATCCGTTCTTGTTCCGTATGAACTCAAACTCACGGTGCCCTACGAAGACGAAGACTTACTAGTCGTCAACAAGCCGGCCGGACTCGTCGTGCATCCGGCTTACGGTCATGCGCAAGACACGCTCGTGAACGCGTTGATGGCTCACACGTCTGATCTTTCGCAAGGGTTCAATGAACAAAGACCAGGGCTTGTTCACCGCATCGATAAAGATACGAGCGGGCTCTTGGTCATTGCGAAGAACGAAGAGGCCCAAAGATTCTTAGCGCTTCAATTTCAGAACAAAACGACTCACCGACTTTATCGCGCGCTCGCGTTCGGTAAGTTCGCGGAGGAGTCAGGGCGAATCGAGTCTTTCTTGGCGCGCCATCAAGAAGACCGAAAGCGCGTGGCCTCGACGACCGAAGACAAAGGCAAACGCGCGGCCACGCACTACAAAGTTGTCGGCTATCATCCAACGGGAATTTCGCTTGTTGAGCTGAAACTTGAAACAGGCCGTACGCATCAAATTCGTGTTCACCTCTCGGAGAGCGGCCACCCGATTGTTGGCGATAACACATATGGCGCGGCGAAACGGCTCAAGGGCCTGAAGTCCGTGCATCTTCGTAAAGTGATCGAAGATCTTCCGCGCTTTGCACTTCACGCGATGGAACTCGGATTCGTTCATCCACGCACCCGAGAGACGATGCGGTTTCGAGCCCCATGGCCTCGCGATCTCATGCCGCTGATTGAACACTGCGAATTCCCGCTCTATGATCTCGAGCATGTCGTTGAAATTGTATCCCGGGTTTGAGTCCCACAAACTAGGTCACGTCTTCGAAGATGCAACCGTCACCGCCTTCTTCGGACACCGCGGCGCTGATCGCGAAGCTTTGCAAAAGGCGTTTCCCGACTACGCGATTTCATCGCTCAAGCAGACTCACTCCGACATCGCGGTTTCGGCGACGACTGTCATTCGAAGCGGTGATCCCGTCGAGGCCGATGCGCAGTACAGCTCTGAGAAAAGAATCGCGCTTTGCATTCGGACGGCCGATTGCGTGCCAGTTCTAATTCACGATCGCGAGTCAGGATTGATCGCCGCTATTCATGCGGGCTGGCGCGGGGTCGCGAACGGCATCATCGTAAAAACCGGCCGACTTCTAACGGAGAAAGGCGCTCGCCTTTCGAGTGCCCGTGCCTGGGTGGGTCCGCACATCGGGGTTGAGAGTTTCGAAGTCGGCGACGACGTCGCCGCTCAACTCGAAGCGGCTTTTGACGGAGTTCGAGGATTTTCACCGGTGATGACGTCAGTCGTTGGCGGCTTCGAAAAAAAACATATCGATCTCATGGTGATCGTTCGCGCCCAGCTTTCGTCACTCGGTATCGATCGTGAACGAGTCATGGAGTGCAACATCAATACGGTGACTTCAAACCAGCATGAATCATTCAGACGAGACCGCGAAAAAGGTGGTCGCCAATGGAGTTTCATTGCTCTCAAATAAGCACTTCTTATTCTCTTGAGGCGGTTCTTTCAAAGCGCCGCTAAATTGATTTCATCGAGAGCTCCGTCTCGGGAAATTGTAAAAATTAAATGGTATGACCAAAAAGGCGACACAGCCCCGTCGCTCAACTCGAAGGAGAGAGATTTTGGTCAACGTTCGCTTCTATTTCGCTCTCGCTTTGCTTGTGTTCCTATCACCACTTGCGAAAGCATCGACGATTCGTTTTTCAGACGAAGTCACGATCAACTCAATGGACTCACTCGTGAACAAAGTTGCAAAAGCATACGCTGCGGGAGATCGCAACATCACCGTTGAGCTTGATTCGGGCGGCGGCAATCTAGGTGCTGCGCTAAATGCGAACAACAAACTTAAAGGCTACGGCGTGAACACGTACGTACGTAACGAGTGCGCTTCGTCGTGCACGGTCCTTTTCGCAGCCGGCAAGACTCGCTCCGCATCCAGTGGCGCAAACTTCATGTTCCACGCTGTTCATGTCGAACACATCGACAGGAAGTTGAAGAAGCAAGGCCTCACCTCTAGATCGGTTGCGCAAGATTACTCGAACCGCTGGCTCGCCGCCGTTCGCGCGGTCTCCCCCTCGCTCGCATCGCGCCTCGAAGCACGCCGCACTCTCATCGCGGGTGCTGACACAAACTACTCGGGCAGCGAACTTCGTAAATACGGATACGTGAACGACTAAAGCTTAGTCACAGCTCTCGAAGGAAGCCCGCCGCGAACGGGCTTTTTTATTGCACCGAATTCATCCATGCGAAAATTTTTGGTGCCCTTCGTCGCTCTGTCTTCAGTGCTGCTGGGTTACTTGATTCCGCGCGCGCCAGAGCCTCAAGCGTTCGCGCCTGCCGCGGAAATGACGTGCGCAGATCGCGAGCCGACTTCGATCAACGAAAACGCCAGCGCAAGCGTCCACGCCCGCGAAACGGCGCTCGAGATTCAACAGGTCCAAACATACACAAGCCTTTCGAACGACTCCGAAAATAATCTCGACAACTCGATTTGGCGACTGGGCATGAGGCTCGCAGAGAAGTGTAAGTCAGAATTTGATGCAGATCCTGACTGCAATCTTCTTTCAACGCTGTCTACTCAACGCCCTGAACTCGCCGAGCTGACTCGACAGCTTGCCGCAGATCTTCGGTCCAAATGTGAGATCGAGCAGCTACCGAACGCTTGTAAATGGAGCGGAAATTTTTATTTCAACCTCGGAATGAACGATCAGCTTTTGGATATGGATCGCGCGGGCTGTCATCTCGACGCGTCTTATCTCTGTGACGACTTAGTCGCGCAGCTCGGCTATCAAAACCGTAGTGAGGAAGAACAGTTCGAAGCCGCGAAACTAGGATGCGAAATTCAGACGAAATTTGATGAAGCTCGCGGCTACTGTGCTTCGATCATAAACCATACATACTCGCCCGAGCTCTTCAAACTTCTAGCGCGCGTTAAGGTCGATGGGATGCCTCTTCTGCGAAAAGGAATCTATTAACCCAACCACTCCACACGGCCCTCGAGCTGGCGCGGAGCTTTCGGCGGCTCGTGATCAGGCACGCCAAGCACAACCGCACAGAGAAGTTCGAGGTCTTCCGTTGCTCCTACGAACTTGTTCACTTCATCCGCGATTTCAAGAGGTGCGCCCATTGTGCAGCAGCCCAATCCTTCGGCGAAGCACGCGAGGTTTAAATTTTCGACGGCCATGTAAACAGAACCGATTGATGTCATCGGATGCTCTTGGGGATTTTTTCTCGAATAACAAACGACGACCACCGGTGCATCGCCGAGAGTATAGAAAAAACGCTCTGTGAATTTGTAAAGAGAGGGCTTGAGCTGCTTTTCGAGAATCGGCTGAATCGAGGTCCAGGTCTTCTTCGACATCTCGACGTAAGCATCTCGTTTTGTGCCGGTGAGAACGAAGAACTTCCAGTTCTGAAAGTTCTTTCCCGAAGGTGCTTGCATCGCGGCTGCGAGAACACGTTCAAGAACTTCACGAGGAATCGGATCGGCTTTGAATTTGCGGATCGAGCGTCGCACTTCGAGAAGTCGGTAGAAGTCTTGAACGAACTCAGGAGTGAATGAACTGTTCATGCGCTTCGACGATAAGGCGCGGAGGGGTGTCGATCAAGTGAACGGCTATCTAACGCTGTGACCCCCTTCATGAGCTCAAATTCATGCATAAGGTCATATACTTAGCCCATTTCGCTCCAGGACGAGTCAAAACTCTCTGACAGGTGTCTAGAAAACCGACAGCCAGAACGAGACCTAAGATATTGAAATCACGAAAGAAAAAAGAAGGCTCGTGGCACCGATCTTGAAGTAAAGAGAGTCAACACGGAGGACCTCATGGTCGCAGCCACAGCTCAACAGATCACGGCACCAACGACTCGCATCTCAGAAAAGCTCAAGCCACGTGAACTCGCGACCCTTTTCGCAAGAACGACCATGATGGCTATTTGCGCTCTCATGATGTTTGCGGCCCTTCACCCTGAGACTCGCAACTTTGTTCGCTCAACACTCACGCCGAATGCGGATCAACGCAAAGTCATTTCGACGGCACAAGCTCACCTCGCTGGCGACACTCGCCTCTTCACCGTTGCGAAAGTGAAGGCCGGAAACGTCTTGGCTCTCGAAATCTTCGAGAACTACGGAAATGGCCAACAGAAGCTCGTAGAGAAGATTCAACTCTCAGACTCGCGTGACGGTTACTTCGACTTCAACGGTAAGTCGTCGAATCTCGCATTGAGCGATATCAACGGCGACGGTCGCCCTGAGATCTTGGCGCCGACGTTTGACAACAACTTGGTTGGCCGCTTGAACATCTACGGCTTCGACACCGAGACAAACGCATTCCAGAAAATGGTTCGTTAATCGTTTCGCTTCGGCGGTGGAGCCTGCTTCACCGGCGTCGTCACACGAGGTGACGCTTTCGACTCTTCTCCGGCAGCCGGTCTCTTCGAGAGCTCACGCCACGAGTGACCCGCACGCGCCTTCGCATCCAGTTGAAATTTCTCAATCGCCTTCACGTGACCCGCAAGATCCTTCGAAAAATTGTGTGTCCCGTTGTTCTTTGAGACGAAGAACAAATACTCCGAAGTTGCGGGTTGAGCCGCCGCCTTCAAAGCATCAAAGCCGGGATTCGAGATCGGCCCGTAGGGAAGGCCTGTGAACGTGTACGTGTTGTAACGTGAAGGCGTCAGAAGATCTTGCTTGGAAATGTTGCGATTCCACTCGCCGGTTTTCTCCCAGATTCCGTAAATGGTTGTCGGATCTGTTTGAAGACGCATATTGATCTTCATGCGGTTATGGAAAACTGACGAGATCAAAGGACGCTCTTCAGGCGCACCCGTCTCTTTCTCGATGATCGAAGCGAGCGTTACGAGATCGTGTCGGCTCAATGAAGACTCGCCGGCTGCTTGCACCTTGGCATAGTTCTCTTTGAAGCGGTTCACCATCATCTTCACGATCTGCGTAGGCGTCGTGAACTTGGTGTACGAATAAGTTTCGGGGAAAAGGTAACCTTCAAGTGACGGAGCATCGTCCCCAAGAAGTTCTTGAATCAACTGCGGATCACGCACGATTTGTAAGAACTGATCACGAGAGACGATGTTCTTTTTCGCGAAGACATCCGCGATTTCGAAGATGTTGTAGCCTTCAGGAATCGAAACCGAATATTCAATCGATTTGCCCGACGTAATCGTCGCGAGAACGTCTTTCGGTTTTGCATCACGCCGAATTGCGTACTCACCCACCCGTACTTTCGAGCCGACTTTCGTGAAACGCGCATAGAGTTCGAGGAAGCGCGCGCTCCTGATCAACCCTGAATCTTCGAGATGAGCCGCGACCGTCTTGAACGATTCATTCGGTCGCACTTCAAAGACGGCTTCCGATTTGTCATCGGAGGCTGGCGTGTTCAAAAACGAATACGCTGTCCAGCCAGCTGCGCCGACGAGGATAGCTCCTAAAAGTCCGATGACAACGAGGGCGCGCAAAAGTGATTTCATACAGGTTCGTAATTCACTCCAGGAAGTTGAGCGGCTTTCGGATCGAACGGATGCTGATCTTCAAGCGACGAAACCGGCACCGTGCAGTAGTGAACCGCGAAGTGAGCCGTCGGACGATCGTTACCTGATTTGCCAATTCCTCCAAACGGAAGACGTGAAGAGGCGCCGTTCGTCGTGCGATTCCAGTTTACGAGGCCCGTGCGGCCACGGAGAAGAAGCTCGTCGTAGAGCTCTTTCTTTTTCGAGAAGAGCGACGTCACGAGGCCGAAACCTGTCGAATCGTTAATGCGAAGAGCTTCATCGAAGTCGTCAGTTTGGTAAATCGCGACGTTCGGTCCAAAAATCTCAGCCTTCTGATAGACAGATTCTTTCGATGGTTTGTTCACCAAACAAATCGACGGCGTGACGTAGGTTCCCTTGCGGTCGAGATCGAGAACTTTTCCGCGCATGAGGCGTTCTGCGCCTTCACGCTGGGCAATTTCTTGGAAGCGGAGATATTTTTCAACCGCATCGCCGTTGATGAGCGGGCCCATGAACGGATTGTCTTTCCAGTAGCCAACCGAAAGTTTTTTCGCCGTGTCGTAGAACTTCTGAGTGAATTGATCCGCGATGCGAGGGTGGAGAATGATTCGCGACGTGCACGAACAGCGCTGACCGGCCGTCACGAACGAACCGATGATCGACTCGTAGATCGCTTTGTTGATGTCGGCGTCATCCCAAACGATTGACGCGTTTTTGCCGCCGAGTTCAAGCGCGAGCAACTTCCAGTGGTGCTCGAACGTCGCTTGCTTGATTTTTTGGCCGGTCTCGTAAGCGCCGGTGAAAAGGATGCCGTCGACCATTTCGTCGGCGACGAGCCGCTTACCGGTTTCAACCAAGCCTTGAACCAAGTTGAAAACGCCCGGAGGAAACTGGGCTTCGTGGAAAATCTCGGCCATCACCTGGCCGACTGCCGGAGTTTGCTCCGATGGCTTAAAGACGACCGTGTTACCTGTTGCAAGTGCCGGTACCAAGTGACCGTTCGGCAGGTGACCTGGGAAGTTAAATGGTCCTAAGACCGCCATGACTCCGCGAGGTTTGTAACGAACATATCCATCGACGCCCGGAAGAGCGTTCGGAAGATGCTCATCTTGCACGAGCTTCATCGACGCATCGAGAGTGATGTCGATCTTGTTGATCATCGCTTTAACCTCGGTCAACGACTCCCACTGAGGTTTACCTGTATCGCGTGAAATTGCCTCAGAAAGACGATCGGTGTGCGAAACATAGAGCTCTTTTAAGCGACGCAAATAGCCGTTTCGTTGATCTTGCGAAAGGCGGGCCCATGGCAAAAATGCTTTCTTGGCGGCCGCGGTCGCTCGCTGGACATGGTCATGCTGAAACTCGAGGACCATGATTTCGTCTGCGTGATCGGCGGGAGAAAGATTTTTCCATTCGCCGTCGGCGCGTTCTGGAATCACGAAACGCCCGTCAATGTAGTCGCCTAAGAATTTCATAAAAACTCCTGTTAAGAGAGCGGAGAGAAATAAAGTTTTTCGCCAAGCTCAGCTTCGAGCGCTTTTGCGGTCGCTGCCGGCAGATGAATTTTTCCGTGAGCGGTATCGACGCCGCTCACGACGCCGCGAAATTCGCCTTCACGCTTAACAGCCACGAAGGCGCGCTTGGTGAACGAAGCGTGATCGACGCGTTCGTAGTCAGCCCACTGAC
>CAJYIL010000630.1 GCA_913774795.1 Pseudobdellovibrionaceae bacterium | reverse complement strand
GTCATCGATAAAATTATCTTTGCCGTAAAGGCCGAGCCATTCACCGAGATCATCGAAGTCGGGCCCGGGCTCGGCGCTTTGACCGAGGATCTCGTCGAAGTCGCTCGCACGAGCGGCAAGCGGCTGACATTGATCGAACTCGATCAAGCTTTTGCGGCCGAGTGGAGAAAGCGCTCTGAAGCCGAAAACATGCGCGTGATCGAAGCCGACGCTCTTCAGGTCGACTGGCGTGAGCTGGGTCTCGCGGAGCAAACGGTTTTCGTTTCGAATTTGCCGTATCAGATCTCATCGTCGATCGCGATTGAGCGGAGCATCGAGCCAGCGGGCATCACGCGCATGATTTTGATGTTTCAAAAAGAAGTCGCTCAACGAATCAACGCTCGGGCAAAAACTCCGGAGTACGGTTTGTTGACGACCATCATTCAAACCTTCTGGGAAACGGCAACGGTCGTCGATGCAGGACCTAAAGATTTTCATCCGGCACCGAATGTCGCATCACGGGTGGTGGTTTTCCGGAGTCGCGCGGAGCCTGACTTCGGAGCGCGTGGTTCGCGCAAAGGCTTCTTGCGATTTGCCAAAGCCGCATTCGCGCATCGCCGTAAACTGTTGAGCAAAAATCTCTCGGGCGAACCGGGGGCGGCGAAGATCGTCGACGCTTTTGCCGCGATGAAGTTGTTGCCGACAGCGAGGGCCGAAGAGTTAACGCCCGTTCAGTTCGTTGAACTTTATCGACGACTCAATTTAGAGGAGAGCGCCGATGAACGAAGCTAAGAAAACGACCGTGAAGCCTATCACCGAAAACAAAAAGGCGCGTTTCGATTACTCGATCGGAGAAACGTTTGAGGCCGGTATCGAGCTATCGGGGAGTGAAGTGAAGCCGGTTCGTCGGGGCGACGTTCAGCTGAAAGATTCGTATATCGCGTTTAAGAACGGCCAAGCGTACTTGCAGAACGCTCACATCAGCGTCTACAAAGCGTCGTCTTACATGAACCATGAGCCCGAGCGGTTGCGTCGTCTGCTTCTGAATAAAACCGAGCTTTCCAAGATTGAACGCGCCATTCACGAAAAAGGATTCACCTGCGTTCCCTTACGAATGTATTTCAAGGGCAATTGGGCCAAGGTAGAAATCGCGTTGGTCAAAGGGAAGAAGGCCGCTGATAAACGCGAATCGATCAAGGGCCGCGATGCCGATCGCGAGTTGGCTCAAGCCAAGCGCAAATTCCGCTAAAACCTAGTCCTTCGTCCAATCACATCGCGCGCGCTCTTGGCTCTAAACTAGAGTCATGGAGGCCTCGATGATCCGTTCCATCTTGCTGGGCGTGCTTTTAGTGCTCAGTTCATTTGCCGCGCTGACCTCAGCCAAAGCTGACCCCCCTCGCTGCGTTTGCGTGAAAGCGCCGTGCGATTGCGATCGATACGAACGAAAAATCGACGAGTTCTATCGCTTCTCCAATTGCGGCGGAGCCACGCACGCGATGGTGACGGTCGGAACGAAAGACATCTGCACCTACTCCGATGTTCGTTGCAATGAATCGATTAAAGGCCAACGCGGTGGCCATGCCGTTGTCGTCTTGCCGGCGGTCTATTGTCTTCCCGACAACGGCGAATGCCCGATGCCAACTGATCTGACGAACTGCGTGCGTTCCGATGACTTGTCGGAGGGCGAACAAAAGAGAGCTAAAGAACTCATGAGCCATATTTTCTGCTCGGAACCAGCTGCTGAATCTGCCGCGCCTCGAGCTTCGTCACGGAGTGCACGATGAAGATATTTTTGGTCGCAATCGCTAGCGTTTGTGTTTGGTTGTCGCTCGCTCAGGCCGCAACCGATTCGAAATTAAAACTCGTCGGGTACGTGCGTTCTTTCGATGAGAAGATGGTCGTCGTCGAAAGCGGCAACCAGCGCTTTGAAATCCCGCGCTCTTACTTCCCGCAGAAAACTCGGGCGGGTGAGTTAGTCAGCGTTCCCGTGATCCAAAACGAGTTTGATACGTTA